>CAYYKI010000006.1:0-40145 GCA_964440975.1 uncultured Candidatus Saccharibacteria bacterium
AACCTGCGACCTTTGGGTTATGAGCCCAACGAGCTGCCACTGCTCCACCCCGCGTTGCTGCGATAACTGCGCATACAGTTGGAACCAAATTAGCTTACCATAACAGGTTAAATCGGTCAATTCCTGCCACGGAGCAATAAAAAGTCACGCCAAGCTTTTAGGTTCTCGGTCCAAGACGACTTGTCTTGATTTTCCTGCTGCTTATTCTGTTCAGCTAGCAAGCTTACGTCTACATCGGCCTGCGGTTTATCGGCGTCTGTAGGTCGCGGAAATGCGATAACACGCTCCCCTTCTCCAACTTTATTGAGCTTACGACGAGCCTCTAGCTCTAGATACGCATCTGACTTGTAGTAGGATATTTGGTACTTCAAGCGTTGGTTTTCGAGCTCACGCACCTCATTCTCTTCTTCTAGTGCAGCGATATCTTTTTGAATCGAGTAGTTTTTTTGAATTACTTTGGCAGTACTTAACGTTAAGCTAAACGCAATCACAGCAAACAAATACAGCGACAAATTATTTGGATGTAGCAGTTGACGAATAGTTGAACGGTGTATGTGCGGTATCTTCATACTGGTTATCGTTACGTGGACCCATTATGTCACGCAACTCGATAGGGTGCCAATAGCCAATACTCTTCTGATGACTACTGCTGCCAGCAGAGTCCTATCGCACAACGCATCACGACTGATTTGGTTGCAGATCCAGACGACGACAATCCAGCTGCATCAAGCGAGAATACTTGATATGTGTAGGTCGTATCGGCCTTGAGTGACCTATCAGCATACGATAGTTGCGTGCCAGGAACTTCTGCTAAGAGTGCGTTATTGCGTTTGACTTGATATTTTGTGACACCAACATTGTCCGTGGCAGCCGGCCACTTTACATTGAAGTAATACCCGTTATAGTTGCCAAACACCGTAGATATAGTTGCTGGTCCGACTGGTTTTTGCGTATCCGTGGTTGTTGCGGCAGGAGTAGTTGCGCTCACAGTAGGAGATGCGGCGCTTGTATTTCCGGCTGCGTTCTTGGCTTTAACGTAATAGCTATACGTTGTACTAGGTTGCAATCCTGTGTCACCATAGCCGTTAGAGTTTGTCGCGCTAAACGTTTTGTACAATGCACCGTTCCGATACAGCTCGATTGCCGTGGTGTTGGCCGGTTGCTTCCACGCAACATTAATTTGTGTAGGTGTGATGAGTGACGCAGTGACATTAGTTGGTGTTTCCACTACCGTACTTGGGTCCGATGGCATAATGACCGTTGCAGTGTTCGATTGTGGTGAATAGTTTAGGTCGGCATCCTTGGCATATACCGTATACACGTACGAAGCTCCTGCAGTGGCTGTTGTATCCTCGTAGCTAGTTACATTACCGAGCGTGGCAATCGTAGCCCCATTGCGCACCACAAAGTAACCGGTTACCCCAACATTATCGGACGATGCCGTCCATTTGAGAGACACCTTGGTGGTCGACAATGCAGAACCAGTTAGGTTACTCGGAGCCGTCGGCTTAACGGTGTCTGCCTTTGGCTTAGTTGTGACAGTTTTGATGATACTCGGGATCGAATTCGCTTCGTATCGTAAATCAAATGCTTCAACTGAGTAGCTATACTGGGTATTGGGTTGTAAATTGTTGTCAGTATATTCAGTGCCATTAATAGCTGAGGCACCAACAGCTACGCCGTTTCGATAAATCGTATATGCGACACGCGGACTGGCGTCTACCGCTCTACGCCATGTGAGCTTAACCTGGCTAGAATTCAACGCGGTGAGGTTTAAGCCGCTTGGTACCGACGGAGGTACTTCTGCCCGAGTGTTATTATCAACGTTTTGCGCATGCATCCGCCAATTTGCTTTTGGTAGGCTCTGTGAATTGTCGTTGGGTATTTTATATACAGAGACTTGATCTGCGAAATAATAGCTATCAGCAGCAGTCGAACTTATTTCTTGCTTTATAGCAACCTCCATTTTATTGTCGGCATCAATATCTGCAATCGTTGCATATCCAGTTGGGTAAGCATCGTTCAGCTTGGTAACTCGACTGTCGGCCAATGTGCCATTCTTTTTGGTCCAAATGTTTTGTCCAGCAACATTGGTAGCTGTAATAGCGCCCGAGCCAAAGCCGTTTGCCAAAAACTCTATTGTCTTGTCGCCTGTTCTATCGAAAAGCGGTAGGCTATACAATCCATACGGAGCTATGTCGTTTGCTTTGATTGCCGACTGGAAGGCGGTATCCTCAGCACCGCCCCCGAAGAATATTTTTGGTGGACACTTCGTATTCTCATCACGTGGATAACTCGTGCAAGCGTAGGTAAGGATGTCGTCCTTGCCATCATTGTTCAAATCCCTAACACTTGCAGAATCATACAATGTTGCCGATGATGTCTCCATGCGCTTGGGCCAACCGCTTTGGATCTGGCCATTCTTATTCAGTACATACATACGGGAGTAGTCGGTATTTTCCATGATGTCATAGCCTACTGTGCCAACTTCTTTTTGCCCATCACCATCAAAATCCCCGACAAATGGCAGCTTTGCCAACACTTTTTGCTTTCCAGAATCAGGATCATTTGGGGCTGTAAAAGGCCAACCTGGCTTAATTTTTCCAGTATTATCAAAAGCAAACAGCTGGTTAGAAATACCCCAAATTATGTCATTCTTACCATCATCATCAATGTCAGTAATAAGAGTGGGGCTAAATTCTGGCGTCGGGAAACCTATTGCAACCCAGTCAGGGGTTACAGTCACGTCACCACCATGAGGAATATTATGCGTAAACTTAACCGGAAATCCAGGAAGCTCTGCTCCGGTGAGTGTATACGCGTGTATACGAGAGTTGGGAGTGGTTAGTGCATCGTATGCATCAGGGTTTTTTTCGATATCGGGCCTATCGAAAACAACAATTTCTTTTATACCATCGCCGTTCAGGTCGGCGACAGCAGGAACCGATATTGACCAGCCGACATCATCAAACCAGAAGCTCGGTTTTTGCCAACCAGCATACTCGGTGCCGTTTGCATTCAGAATATTAACGCTACACTTATGTTGCGTTGCCTTGTCGTTCGGGCAGCTATTAAATATTAATTCTTGGGGTCCGTCGCCATTCAGGTCGGTAACCAGTATTTGTGCATCCCAGAAACTTGCGAAGTCACTATTGGGTAGAGTATACGGGAATCCTTGCAGCATACTCCCGTCCGACTTATAGGCGACAATCTTATCTACATCAAAGCCGATCATATCCTCTGTATAGCCATATACTACTTCTGGCTTGCCATCACGATCTAAGTCGGCAAGCGTTGAGGCTGTTCTGGGTATACGACACTGAGCGTACGCAGAATATGACACTTTGCCTGACTGTGAACACGGAGTTTTCGGCCAACCAGGCTGGATGTCTTTATCGACAACCACCGACATGCTATCCGTCTGCGTCTTGCCCTGTTTAGTTATTGTAGTTAATCGTAGAGTGTACGTCTGTCCGTCGTTGAGTGCCGAGGCATCCCAACTTCCAAGTGTACCAGTGACTTTGGGGGATGGACTTGTCTTACTTGCAAGAACTATGCCAGCTGCACTCCAACTTGTAGGTGAGCTACCTTCCCCCCACTCAAGCTTATACGAATCAAATGTCAGTCCGTTATAAGCATTCGACGCGCCTTTAATCTCGTTTATACCTTTAGATATTTTGTAGCTTGGTGCCGAGATGCCCGTCGCCATATATTCAACCTGTAGAAAATAAACATTACTAACAAACTGACGGCCTACCGAATCGGTCACCGTCAACCGAGCATTGTATAGACCATTATCCAGAGAGGTGAAGTCATACGAACCAAGGCTAGCATTCGTCACCTGAGAAGAGCTGTTTTTTACCAGAATCCAATTTTTTGGCGCACCCGCACGGTCAAGCATGGCAATTTCTAGTTTGTAATTAGCAAATCCAGGCCCAGCGGCAGTACCGGTGAATGTCACAGACGTTGTTGCTATCTTGCTTTTGCTTGTTGGGCTAGTGATAGTGCTTGTAGGGAGAGTAGTTGGATTGATTGTAATTGCTTTGCTGGCATTTATCCTGCCAGCTCCATAGGTTGTATCGGTTCCTGCAGCCCCGAGATCGTCTGCTCCCAATCGAATGGCGTTCCGCACTTGGTCGTTTGTTGCATTGGGATATTTTGCGAGTATCAATGCGGCTAGTCCTGACACATGCGGTGCCGCCATTGAGGTACCACGGGCCTTAGTGTACGCATTTCCACTACCAATGCCAGCAAAGTATGGGTCGGCTTTGCTCGATTTAGTAGACAGGATGTCGTTGTCCTGACCTCCACAATTTGCCGAGTCACCGCCTGGGGCAGCTACATCTATGCGTTCGCCGTAGTTTGAGAAGCACGCTTTTTGGTCATTTACTCCGCTTGCTGCAACCGCGATTACTCTATTACTGTTAGCCGGCGAAAAGCTTAACGCATTTGTATTATTGTTGCCCGCCGCAGCAACAATAGTCATTCCCTTGTTGTATTCATAATTTAGGGCATCATCTATGACCGATACCGTTCCCACATCATCGTATCCACCCCAGCTATTTGATGAAATTTTGGCTCCCATATTTGCCGCATAGATAAGTGCCTGCGCAGCCGCCCAGGAAGAGCCGGAGCCACCAGCGTCCAGATATTTAACTGGCATGATCTTGGCTTTCCAGGCAACACCAGCAACACCCTGGCCATTATTTCCTACCCCAGCGATCGTACCTGCAGTGTGCGTACCATGGCCGTTATCGTCCATTGGGTCATTATCAAAATTCGCGAAATCCCAACCATAGTAGTCGTCTACAAAGGCGTTAGTATCATCATCAATGCCATTGTTGGGAATTTCTTTACTGTTTACCCACATATTGTTTTTGAGATCAGGATGATCCCTATCCACACCGGTATCGATATCGGCGACAACGATATTCGAGCTGCCAGTCGTCGTATTCCAGGCCGCTTCTGCGTTTATCTTTTTTAGCCCCCACAGATCACCATACGCCTGCCCCCATAATCCAGAGCTGTTGTAGTAGCTATCATTTGGGACTGCGGTAGTCTTGAATATAAAGTTCGGCTCCGCTTTAGCTATCTCTGGATCCGATTCGTAATCCTCAGCTAGGTTTTCAATCTCCTCAGCCTTGGGGGTATCCGGTTCGATTTTCTGTGCAGGGAGATCAATGCTCAATTTGTACCAAGAGTAAATTGGGTTGTTCAAGTCGGCACCTGGTGTGGGTTGCACCAATGGGGTAAGGTTTTTGGCTTTATTTTTAGCAGCACGCTTATTTAGCCCATCAATGCCAGTATTCGCTCCACCTTGATTGGGTTTAACTTTTTGTTTGGCGCTAGGTTCGATTTTGACAAGCAATTCGTTAGATATATATGCCGTGCGAATCTCGCCATCGGCACGCACGGCGCCAGGCTTAGCAGCACTCTTGGTTTTTGTGATCACTGGGCTAGCACCAGTTTTTAACACATCCCGATTAAAATAACCGCTTGTCTTAATTGATTGCGGCTGCCTAAGCAGCACGACACCGGCTGCCGTAACAACTAAGAATAAGCTTAGCCAGAGTGCGGATTTTTGGACACGGGTGTATGAGGATGTTTTTTGACGAACTAGCGAGACTACTTTTTGGATATTTTGTTTCATTTCACCACTACTTTGCCGTTTATGTTTGTTGGATTAAGTTCGTCGTGATAGGTGAAGCTGCCCGCCTCGCTGAATAAAAACTCTTGAGTTGCCGATTTGGTGAGTAAGCTACCGGTACCCAGGTTAAAACTGTTATTAATGGGATAGGGATCAGCGGCTACTTGGTGGTTCTGACTGTCTTGATTTACCCATGTCACAATTGTCCCTGGTGCTACCTCGAGATAATTTGGCTCAAAGCCATTAGCAGTGATATTGATTTGCGCGGACTTAGCCGGTGCGGTACCGGTAGTTGTATCAACCGACGGCTTTTCTCCCTGCAGGAACCAGGTAACACCAACGGAAACAACGACTAAAAATATAAATACTACTACGAGCCGCCTTTTTGGGTTTTGCTTTACCCCTGATTCTGTTGATTTCATTTGCCTCAGAAGCCTAACGCTCCGTCTCCATTACGGTATTGCTTTAGCTAATAGTAACAAAAGACACTGGTACAATAAATAGTTTTTATGGTTAAGTTACCCTATGGCAAAGCGAACAAGACTGCAAATCTACATAATTGCGATTGCGGCAATCACGGCTATCGCAATTGCTGGATTAGTATTCTGGCAAGTCACCCAGCAAACTAATCCGCAAAAATCCAATGAACCCAAACCTATAGATACAACCCAGCAGTGCCTAGATGATTGGTACCAAAAACACCCCGAAACCCGTCCCGAAAACCGACAGCCGGGCATGATATATCTCGAGCCCCCATGCGAGGGTGTTCCGCAATAGCGCAACTCTAACTACCAACTCGCCGGCCAAATCCATCACACCGTGCTAGGAGTTTCTTTGATTGCCAATTCGATCTCGTTCTAAGCGGCCAAGTAACTGATCAAGCGTATCGGAATCACCCTGCATATAGCAATCGAGGACTCTTTTAATATCTCTTTCGGTCTCACTTCTAATCTGGCTAATTCTCGATTCGGTGACCCCAAACTCCTCAGCAATTTCTGAAAGTGTTTGTTCGCCCATGTAATAGGAAGAGATGATATAACGTTTGCGTGGTGACAGGGTCGCCAGTATGCTGCTAACTAAACTAGTCATGTTACTCAAGTCATAATATTCTTGCGGGTCAGTGCTCTTATTGGCAACAAGGCTATCTGCAAGGGTAAGTTTTTCGCTTTCCAAACTATCTTCGTGAGTTGGTGCATCGAGTGAAACCAGCACCGATCGACGGTCCTTCTGTCTAATGTTACGCACCTGAGCAGTTGATAGCTCCATCTCTGATGCCAATTCACGATCGGTGGGCTCACGGCCAAGCCTGACTGCTAAGTGCTGCTGCGCCTGCTCGAGTGCCCGATAGTTTCTCCGGGTACTCCGGCCTACCCAATCCGCGGCGCGGATACCATCTAAAATCGCACCGTGTATTCGGTGCCTGGCGTACGTAGAAAACACATAGCCCTTTGATGCATCAAAACGGCGAGCGGCATCCATAAGGCCGTCGTATCCAAAGGAAACTAAATCATCCAGTTGAACATGCTTTGGCGTACGTTGCTTGAACTGCTGTGCCACCCTGTCAACCAGATCTACGTGATTAACGATCAGCTGATGCTGTTCGTTAGTTAAAGGCACGCTCGTTTCCTCATCGTTTTCGTCTTTCACGCTGTCGGGGATAGATTGAAGACGCTCTAGGTTCGCGCCAACTGTACCCAGCGCATCAACCAATCGACCGGCTCGCGATCTAATCAGCGCTGCTTCGTCGTCGACTTGTTGTTCGGGTGCTGCTTCTGTCATACCAGCCACAACACCAATGGCTGCCTGTAGGCGGGCCAGCTTAGCGGCAAAATCTACAGGATCAGGTGACGCTGAGGTTTCGCGCTGATCACTCATGATCTGTAGGCTCCGCAGTACTTTGCACCGACAACTGTCCTAACACCTCAGATAATACGAGCGCAATTTCAAATGCTTGCTCAACTTCCTCTCGACCCCAAGAATCAAAAGCCTCTTGTGGGATTGTCGGTAGCCGCTCGAATACTGCTCGTAGTAAACCTCGCGTTGTTAGTTGATCGGCACTGATAGCTACGTGCTCACCATCGATTGGTGTTGCGGCTCGAATTATTTCGGTCTCGTCAATTATGCGTGGCTCTGAACTGCGCCGATTTGTAGGCGTGGGCTTTTTGTCATAGCGCTTTCTGGCCTTCGCCTTAAGCTCCAAAAAATTAATCTCTTTGGCCACCTGCGCAACTTCGATACCCGTCAAAGCCTGTAATTGATTGATCTCTTTTACTAAAAGTGCGGTTTCGCGGGGCACCAATTCATGCGCAATCACCAGATCAACCACTGCTCGCTGCATATCATATTCGTATGGGTAGGCTTTGGTGATTTCCTCGACATGCGCCATGCCAATCCTGCCTACTGGTGGAATGCGCCGCTTGCGGTACACCAAACGCATCAGCTCTGGATCAAAGCTTTCAACACTCGCCAGGTTTTCGCGAATTTCACTCGGTACATACCCCCAGTCTGCACACAGGCTCGTCACCCACTCACGAATTGCCAGGTAGTCATCGTCGCTCAAACTATCAATCAGCCCAATGTCTGATGTGCCTTTAAGTCGATAGTCATCCTGGCAGGCACGAAAGGCCGTCAACACCAGAGGAATTTGTTCGCTCCATGGAGTTCGCTCCCACACGGTTTGAATCATTTCTAGTTGTCGCGCAAATTCAATTTCTGGGTGCGTGTTGGCATATTCTAGCTGTCGTTTAACGACTTGTTCGTAGGTTAAGTTCGGCTCAACAGTCGAATGCAGCCACTTTTCGCCGCGTATTCGTTGCACTGTGTGGCGATGGAAGCCGTCAAGCATGTAGGTTTTTTCGCCCGGAACATCGCCCGCTACAATCGCGTCACGCTGCCCGGTGCCTCCGGCTTCTTTCGCTCGCTGGTTAAACAAACCTATGAGTCGCTCAACATTAAAAGGGTCAATCGGCACTTCCATTACCGTCAAGTCGGTGAGCGGTACATGCGCATCAATCGCGCCATCTTCACGGATGCGGTGTATGCGCCAATCGGCGATACCCTCTATAGGGCGACGCAAAAGCCGAGCAGCTTCTTCGCGCAGCTCGGGTTTATCATCATCTACACCGAAGTTATAGTCTTTTTCCTGTTCCATCATGTCCTCTAGACCATAAACGATACCATAAACTTGCAGTCTATGGAACCTTTTAGCGAACACATGCATATACTAGATGAAATTACATACATTCTGCTATACTCACATCTGTAAGAAATCGATGAGGGGGTGTAGCTCATCGGTTAGAGCAGGCGGCTCATAACCGCTTGGTAGATGGTTCGATTCCATCCACCCCCACCACGAAAATTCCATCCGTTTCGAGTGATTTTTCTATACACTTGTGATATTTGTGGTCTTATTGTAAAAATATACTATGTTTTATCACGCCCGTCCCTTATGCTATGTGGAGTCTGGTGAGGTTACTCAGTCACGCGAACTTGAGGATGAACACTATCGCCTCCCCTTCGAGTGGCTCGAGCAGCAACTCGGCTTTTATGGCATCTTTTTAGCAGTTGGTGACGAGAGAATAATCCCAATGACTGGTTATCCGAACCAGTTTACTCGTACTATTAACACAGACCACCCTCATCTGCGTAACCAGGTATTATTTGGCTTCGAGGACTTGCCTGAGGCACGTTTCACCGACTATATGGCATGGCATATACCGCTCAACAGCGTACGCTACTCCACACAAGATGGGGGTTTTACGCCTTCTAATATGGAACCTATCAGTGACCGTAATCGACGCTCAATTCTAAAGCCATCCTGGAGTCGAGCCGACTGGTTACGAGCATCAGTTAAAACTCATGATGTCCAAGGTCATATTGAGACACTCGACCTATCACGGGCCAATCTTATTTGGTGCCGCAACAAAGACACCAGAGGCGCACTGTTAGATATGGGTTTCGGCGAAGATACGGTCGAAGTACGCCGTACTAAAGTCCAGCGTCGTTGAAGTGTCCAATAGTATCAACGTCATTCTCGTTATAGTTAATTGTCTAAATTACTAGAGTACATATAACTCAGGAACTCTCGTTTACGCAGCCTCTCTAAGCTCAGCTCGCCATGCTATATCTGTGTTCTCCATTAGCCAATCAATGATGAATTGCAAAGGTTCAGAACTTTTCGCTTCTGCTCCACCATTTCTGAATACCACTACATATACGAGGGTGATCCCGCCCTAGACTATTATTTAAACAATTAAGGGTAACACCATGGATGAGCTAGCCAGCCAAGAATCCAACGAAACCGTATCAAACTCCGGAAGCTCGTGCTAGCAACAGCTGCCGACGTGCCATTTATTCGCGAACTCATGCAGCAGGCCGGTGACTACAAGCAGACACAGGGCGACGACATATGGGGTGACGAGCCGTTCACTGATGATGAAGTCTCGCGCATTTTGGAGAGAGGCGGACTCTTCACGTACAAGGTCGACGGCGACATAGCAGCCTGCGTAGTTTTGCAAGAAACTGACGAACGCATGTGGAACGAGGCTGGCAAGGACAATACGGCACTATATATTCATCGACTATGTGTCGGTGATTCGTATAGAGGTATGGGCGTTGGTGAAGCAGTTGTTGACTTGGCCGCAGAGCAGGCTCGAATAAAAGGCAAGACTAAACTTCGCCTTGATTGCCCCCATGATGTACCAGGCCTTGTTGGCGTTTACCAGCGACTTGGTTTTGAAATTGTAGAACAACGCGACATCCCTGCATCACCCGGCCGTCGGAACCCGGACAAGACGGTATATAAAGCTGCGCTATTCGAACGAGCAGTAGCCTAATTTATTTCACGAGCTCGCTAGACACTATGATTCTATTGTCATACTGCCTAATCGATATCAGGACGAAGTTGCCGAACCTGGCTGATACGACTGCCAAATGCTGCTATGCGTTGATCTAAGTAATTATCCGCTACTTCGAGCATAAATTGCCAAACACCGGTCTTGGTGCGCTGGCCTTCGGTGGTAAGCTGCTTAAGAAGTGTGGCTTCCGCCTGTACGCGCTGCTCGTCTGTCCAGTTACGTGCAGTGTGGACAACGTCTAACATCGTTGTGAATTCATTCCAAGCCGCTCCCATTAACTGGGTCATCTCAAATTCTGTTTTGTGCGCGTACCCAGGTTGAGCAGCCAAAGCACGCAGCTCCCTTATCTGTTGCTGGGCCGTTAGCAATTTAGCACGATGTGGCACGACTTTTTCTAGTTTAGAGTCAAAGGCGTGCACAACAGAACGCTTACTCTTCTGAATGCTATCTTCGCTTAGGTCGTTTGCCCCTAATGTTTGGGCCTGTGCCTGACGCGCAAACGCCTCAGGCACACGGGGTAGCAGTGCGTACTCGACAGGATTTAATGCAATATGAAGTGAGGCTTGTCGTCTTGCATCAACTGGCACCCGGAAAATCTGACCGCCACCCTTAATGGTCATAGACGGTTTAAATAGGTAATCAGCGATCCATTGCGGGTTAAGCTGACCTACTTGTTCGGGAGTAACTGAGGCAAGGTCGTATTTTCCTTCGGGATCATACTGCCAAGTTTTTAAAAAGTATCCGAATGCACGGCGCTTAGTTTTGCTCGGACCTGATTCGCTTTCGTCAGCGCTTGAAACCGGTTTTTCTGCAACAACTACCGGCATGGTAACCCGGGCGACACCGTCGTCCTGACCATCCTGTTCGTCTTCTGCTCCAGCAGCAACTGCTAGCAAACCTGCTTGGTTTTGGGTACGTACTGCGCGCAATACTGCTGCTTGACTAGCCTGCCATGCAAGTTGCTCTTCGGGCGTTCGCGATGCTTCACCATCCTGCCAGCCTGTATCCAACTCAGATAATCCGCCCGGTGTGTCATAGCTTTGATCCCTAGGGTCAAATGCTGGCAATCTATCTTCAAGTCGTCCCATTGCTATAAACCCTCGTCAGTAGCAATACGGTCAATATAACCAGCTTCTGCATCTTCTGCGAGAGAACTGTTTAGGTCTATGTAGTAGTCGCTATAGGTTTTGATCACGGACATAAAGCAATTGTATCATGCTTTAGCTTGTTTGTAAAGAGTTACAACAACGAGTGTAGTGTTAAACATCTTGTCTGCCCAACTTGCCATCAAGGCATCCAGCCAACGCCACTATTGGCTATTTGCAGACTGTTTTTTGGTTGGCTTAACGGTGACTGGTCCAGCGTCTTTGACAACGGGCTTTTTAGTAGCTGCCCTGCGCTTTAGCAGCTGTAGTGCAACTACCGCTAGTACCGCCAAGGCAATCAGCCCTACAGACACCCACATCATCGGGCTTGATTTATCTTCTTTCTCTACCGGCCCAGGAACGGTCGTATCAATTGTTGTGCTACTAACGTTTGGGTGGCCATCATCTATACCATCGTGTGCTAAATATTCCATATTGGTAATGGTACCAGGTGTAAACTATACTGAGAATATTGATTATACTGATTAATGTGCTATTGAAAGTTTTTTGTAACCAATATGAACAGTCTGTAGCATGTTTTTACGAATAATTGCTCGCTCAGACTCATCACGATTTTGTTATTAATAGACCGGTTTATATACTTACTTATTCATACGTGTTATCTGGATCGAAATACGGAACTCATATTCGTGACATCAGGTATACGGTATGCGAAAGTACTATACACATTTTTCGAGGTATCAAGCTGAATGCGGGTTTTCCATAGCAGCCCAGCGTCACTAGTATAGGCCACTGCAGATCCACGAGCTGGACTACTGCTGTCAAGTTTTGTTGTGAAAGTAGCTTCAACCTTATCGGAACCAATATTTTTTGGCTTTACGTCAATCAAATCAACTACTCCACTAATTTCAGAAATTAATCGGTCATGTTTTGAATCATAGTAAATGGGTACAAGGTAGCTCTTGAGCGTAGTCTTCAGCGTATAAACTGGTGCCGCGCAATTGCTGAGCTTGGTAGTGTCAAATATATGAATTTTAGATTCGCTCGGTGCGCTTCCATCAATATGGTAATAGGTAGTTACAAATAGCCTATTATTTTTATCATCTACAGCAAACGAAGCTATCGCAGTGGAGTCAGGTATTCCACACAGCTTAGTGGAATTTGTTGTTAATATCCTGCTCGGCGAGCTGGTTGCAAAATTAGGTTGACCAATTACGTACTTTGCAGGAAGTCCGTTGACCATATTGGATGTGTCATATATGAATATACGGTTCATTGACAAATCCAATGCATACAAGTATTTCTGCCTGGGGGAATACTCGATTTGTGTAGATCCGCCAATAGATTTATCGCCCACCACTGAAGGTGGCGTTGCGAATAATTGTGCACTAGTATAATCACGCCATTTTATATCTGATATATAGCCACTACTTGTTGGGGTCGGCAAGGATGGGTTGTACTGTATTTTGTCCTGTCCGATCACATATGTAGGCAATTGACCGTTTTTTGTATCTGCGACATTATATATGTCTATTTTGCCCCCTATACCTTTAGCCGTGTAAAAAGATTGTGGCACAAACAATAGGTTTCTATCAGGATCACAAGCAATGCTCGCGTGTGGCAAAATATAACCCTTAGATTTATCTATGCCTTGTTTAAAACCCTTTGCAACAAGTTCCGACCAGAAACTATCCGCTGTACGATATAGCCCATCGGTAGATACTTTTGTCCATTTATTTGGATTACTTGCGCCGAGCACCCTGTCTGCTCTTGTATAGACTGGCGAATAAGCGGCATCTTTTGGAGCAATATAGCGAGTATCAGCTAAGTCGTAGCGAAGGATTCGATTTGAGTCTGATAAGTAGAAGTTATTGCGAATATTACATACGTCTCTTACATAATACAGATAGGTTGGTTCCTTGCTGGTAGTACCATCTGAACCAACTGGAATGCTTTTATCGCCAATATAGTTACCATCCTTATCTGTAATACCGAACGACCCAACAACAGGCGCCTTATCAAAGACCTTGCATTTAATACCAACCGTGATAGTAGCAGTTGCTTCACTTAACTCATCAACTTGTATGCAAACATCATCATCCGTGTCAGTTTCGTTGAAGCCCCGATAGCGATATGTTTGGCCTTCTTGCAACGCTGCTTTGTGGTAGTTCCACTCTTCATCATGACGACCGTTAAGTAAGTACTGGCGCTCAATACCCCCAACTTCGTTCACCACTACACCAGTATCATTGCCATCAGTCGGTGGAGGAAATTCAACAAATAATGCATCACCCAGATATCCCGATTCACCCGATACGTAACTACTGTCGATGGGAATTCTAATTCCCTTATACTGACCGAAAGTCGCATTTGAGGCGCTTATAGTGACTGTTCTTGACGTGGTAACCTCATCAAAGCTGGTTGCTCTAAGCCAACCTAATTTAAACTTTTCATATGTTGTAAAGTGAGTACCTTTGACGGTCTTGTTACTCAAAAAGGTGCGGTTATGACCCATAGGGGAGTAGGGATTGCCATACTCTGCTTCTTCATTGGTGCACGCACTCTTTAGTGCATTTTCACAGCCAGCATGTGCATGTTTAAGCCCCATCATATGCCCAGTTTCGTGAATAGTTACCGCGGCCACATAGTTTTCAGAGATAGAGTCAATAGCAAGACCTAGCGGGTCAGACACTGCACTTGTCATTGTATCCAAGTAGTAAAATGCCTCATTTACTCGGCCGGGATAGTTTTCTCCAGTATATGCATATGCTGCTGCGTTATCGTTTCCACAATAATAATCTGCAATGTAATACTGTGCATATTGATATCCTGTTGCATCTATATGATACGGGTCTTGCTTGTTGTTGATACGATTGCTGAGTTCACTTTCTATCTCAGCTTCAGTTCTATTGTCGCAACCTGCTGGCACATCAATCTCTTGCCAATCAACTGCATCCGCTTTCATATTCAAGGTGCCATAGGAGTTAATAGTGTAGTATTTCGACACATCCCTATTGAAAATGTTTTTTAGATCATCAGGAGAAAAATCCCGTCCAGTGTCACTATTGCGAGGTACTTCTGAACCTTTCAGTTTAACCGGTACAATGAGCACTTTGTTAGATTTATTGTTATCGGTAGCAGGATACCCTGTATCCTCCAGGAGATTCTCATCTTCAGCATAGCCACATGAACCAGGACCACTGTCATATAGATCGCAGGTGGTATATTCCGGCTTCTCGACATTATCGTCGTAACTAAAGGCGCTTGTAGGCACTATCTGGTTCTTGACTCCGGAGCCCTCAGGACCATTCCAGCGCAACTGCATAACAGCGTTCCAGTTACGCTCATAATACTCAACTTTTATTCTATACGTTGTCTTATCATTTGGCACCACAATCTTTTTGCTTAGATTGTTTGTAACTGGATGGTCTGTCCAGTTATCAATCACAAGCACTTCATCCAACCAGACTCTGACCCCATCATCTGAACTGGTCTGTAAATACCAATCGCCTTGCTTTGGAACTGTAATACTGCCTGTCCACTGAGCACTAAAATTATCTGATGGAACGCCTTTTGGGCTCCCAGAACTCCAGTAATGGTTGATATTACTTTCGATTCCAGAGCTAATTTCTTTGGTCAGACTGATACCTGAAAAATAACGTACTTTTAAGCCCGCGCTTGAAGCGGATGCTAGCGTGGTAGTAGTCGAAGCTAGCTGCATTATACTTGCTGGACGCTTGCTAAGAAGTGGTACTACCTGTACATCCCCCACATTCTTAACAGCAACATAGCCTCCCAAGTGCACACCTGTAACTTTTGAGGGTCTTAGCGAAGCAACTTTTGGCAGTGATTTGCCAATAAGGCGTAGTTTAGACTTATCTGCTAGCTCTAACGCCGCAATTTCAGTAGAGTTTGCACTACTTTTTTCTAAATGCCCACTCAGCCACTTTCCCTCTTTCGTTACTTTTTGCTCAACATTTGACTTGAGGTCTTCTGGCAGTTTACTCACTAACGACGCATCTAGGGCAACTTCTTCTACTCGGTCAGGCGTTTGTCTAATTGCTGTTATCACAGCTTTTTTACGTTCTTCCATTAAAGCTGCGAGAGTGACCTTTTGCGGGGCGGTGTCGTTAGTTTGTACCTCTTTGGTGGGTTTGAGGGTAATGTAGTTCGGGATTGCTTCTTTTAACTTTTCGTTGAAGCCTTTTACTTGTGGTATAGCTGGCTTGGTTTTGTCGAACCTATCTACAAGCAGCGTGTCTGGAGCAGCCGCAAAGCTACTAGCAGCTAAGCCAAAGACACCTACGAGCACCAATAGTTTGCTGGCTCGTTCTGCCCATATGTAGGAAGAAGCGTGCTTGAGTTCAGTAGCGGCGTCAAAGACCCGGTGGCGCTGCTGGTAGACTTTTCTTTTTCTGCTTAGCAATCAGTGAATCCCCAGTAATACTTATGGTAAGTGTAGCATGAGGGTAGGTGAAAAAACCACCCCAGCAAAGCTGGGGTGGTGCTCTTCGGCGAAATAAAAACTATTTTCGCTTGAGTGTCAGGAACCCGTTGCGTGGGTTTTCGATGACGGTGTAAGCGTCTGGTACAGCGTCAATTGCTTCTGGTCGAACATCTTTAGCAAAGTAGTAGATGGTCTGTTCTTTACCGCCGCGAAGGGTCACCTTCTTGGCATGTAGGTAGTACTCAACACCCTTAGAGTTTGTGTGTGCATACGCCATAATCTTCCTCCTTATTTGTAACGCGTACCCCTAAGGTACTGGTTCGCCGTTTTGGTGTCAATCAGTTATTTTAAAATTCACCCCAAGGACTAGCCTCGTAACAGATAGCGTTCACGTATTTTTACAATAAGCCTCTCGAGAAGCAAAAGCGCAAAACCAATCGTTGTTAGTACGCTAAAACCCGCTAGGTCTGGAGACCATTTGGGACTAATGAAATCGTAGGTATACAGCTCTTTGGGTATCTTCGCGGCTACTTGGGGGTTGGGATTGTTGGTGCGTGCCGCAATATAATCTTGTATGCACTGTGCAATCGCCGTGAGGGGCACTCCACGACTGGTGCAGTTTGCTTCTGCTTCAGCGTAAAGGGCAGTATTACCATTTGCTTGAGCAGCTTTTTCCTGCGCTTCGCGTACAGCCTTGTTATAGGCATTTACTAGCTGAATTGGTGGCTCATTGGTTGCAAATTGGCTTTTGCTCCGTAAATTCGTGTTCATATGCCGCCCAACATAATTGCGTAGATCCTTGAGGGCCTTTTCAACGTCACCGTTATTTGCATCGGCAGCAACCACCGCATCCCGAAGTTCAACCATATGTAGGCTATTCTGACGTAGTGCCCATACACTTAACCATAGCGACGCACCAAAAGCTGCCAATAGATATCCCAGCTGCCATCGACGCAGGTTATTAACAATTCCTTTTATGAACTTCCAAACTTTACGCAACATTACATATCAAGCATAAGCCATATATAATCAATCGTCACTAGTGGACCTGTGGTATCCGGCTTGCGGCGTAATTGCAAATCATCAATACTATGACTATGCGAGTTTACTTTTCGGGCATTAGCGGTGTAGCAATTGGGCCATTAGCTATGATTGCGCAAGATCTTGGTATGGACGTACTTGGTTCGGACGTTGCCGAATCAGCTATAACCAAATCCGTTGCCGCTCGGGGCATACCGGTGTCAATCGGCCAGTCTCAGGGCTTCATCGAAAAAGAGCATGCGAAGGCTACCATCACTTGGTTTGTTTATACAGCCGCTCTCCCCCATGATCATCCGGAGCTTGTGTTTGCCCGCGAGCACAATATTAGAGTTAGTAAGCGCGATGAATTCATCAATGAAATCCTCAAGGCTAAGGGTTTACAAATGATCGCCATCGCTGGGACCCATGGCAAAACCACCACCACCGCCATGACGACCTGGCTTTTCAAACAGTTGCATATTCCTATTTCCTATTCGATTGGCACTCAGTTGAGCTGGGCGCCAATGGGCGCCTTCCAGGCTGGCAGCAACTATTTTGTGTATGAATGCGATGAATACGATCGCAATTTCCTAAATTTCAGGCCGCATGTAAGCCTTTTGACATCAATTGATTACGATCACCCCGATACCTATCCAAGTCAAAGTGACTACGATGCGGCGTTTAATGATTTCATTGAGCAGAGCGAGACTGTCATTGGCTGGGAAGAAGACATGGTTCGCTTCAGCAATAGTAACCAGCGGAACCGTACTATTCTTGACCCCAACGAAGCCAGCATTAAAGCCATCACACTGGCCGGTGAACACAACCGATTCAACGCATGGCTAGCAATATCCGCCGTTAGTAAGCTCACGAACACGCCAACTTCTGAACTTATAACCCTGATGAATAACTTTCCTGGAACAGCACGGCGCTTTGAGAAACTAGCCGAGAATATCTACACCGATTATGGACATCATCCAGTTGAAATACGCGCAACACTGCAGCTATCCCACGAGCTAAATGACCATGTGGTGGTGGTGTATCAACCGCACCAGAACGTCCGCCAGCATGCTGTTGCCGACCAATATCAAGACTGCTTTGCTGGAGCTGATACGGTCTACTGGACCCCCACCTACTTGACTAGAGAAGACGCATCCCAGACAACTCTCAGCCCTGAGCAACTTATCCAAAAGCTTACAACCAACAACGCCCGACCGGCTGAGCTAGATATAGCGTTGGCTGAAAAATTAAAATCGATAGCAGCAGACGGTACGCTCGTCCTTGTGCTAGGTGCCGGGCCAATTGATGAATGGGCCCGAAATCATTTACTGTAGATAAAAATCACAAAACCTTTGGGTTAAAAATCTTTGAGAGCAGCTAAGCTTATAAGCCGTTAGTCGACCAGTGCCACGCCTCGTCGGAGCGATTATAAAACCCATATGTTCCTGCGTGTGCAGCTAGCCATTTGTATGTAGCGGTTTGACGGTCAGCGGTGAACCAAAAATCGACGGCTAAGCCTTTTTCGTGCATTGAAGTGCCCGGAATTGCCGTTGGCGGATTGCAGTTTGCTTCTGGTTTTTCGTATACGTCTGCATACGACGAACCACAATTAGCTTGTCGAAGCGCAATTTGTGATTCCCGGCTCCGATACCCTGTGCCCGTCAGCGTAACACCATCCTTGGCTGCAGCCTGAATCATAGATTCAAATTTTTTGGCAATGTTGACATCAACTAAAAATCCACTCACAGAAACAATATTGCCACTTGGTGCTTGGTTGCGAGACTGAATAATTGCCTGCGTGCTAGCCATCGATTGGGCATGTACCGATTTAACATAATCAGGCAACTGCAAAGCATTAACCCTTAATCCCAAGCCAAGCAGTAATGCAACTTCCATGCTTAGGTAACCAACTTGATAACTATATATATCACCACTGCCAACGCAACAGCTACAAGTCCTGCCGCCTCCAGTTGTGCCCGTCGAGCAGCTTGCTGTGCTGCAATCTGCGCCTGCTTACGTGCCGATAATACCGAGCGAGCGAGCGGATCATGACTTTGCGCAGGACCAATAGTTGGTTTGCCCGACGTGTGTCGCGATTCGTGACTAACGGCGTCACCAACCACCGCTGCCCCTCCACCATTAAGCCCTCCTTGATCCTGCGGCTGATCAAGTTTTTCAAATGCATCTTCACGAACCTTGCTATCCGCTTCGACACCAGAGGCTTGCTCGGGTAGTTGCTCTATACGAACTTCTGCGGCTTTTTCGTGCGTAGCGACAACTGGGTCGACTCTCGTCTCGTGTGGGGCTCCCATAGAGGTTACCTCAGCTGCTGCAGCCCGTGTCGGGCGCTCAACTGCCACACCATTGCTACTAAGGATTCTTTCCATAGCCGGACGGGGTGCTTCCGCTTGCAGTGGTATAGCTGCCTCCACTTTTTCCGGCTCTACGGTAGTAGGTTTGTCTTTTTCGTACTCGAGTTGCTTTATGCGCTTGTTCTGTTCCGCTGTCTTTGCCGCATGTTGACGTTCTGCAGCTGCCAGCTTTTTCTTGCCACCTCGCCTGCCAAGTAACCATCCTCCTACCCCACCTGCCAGTAGTCCTTGTGCGAGGCCTCGTCTCTTGCCACGCTGATACGCAAAGGGATCTTTTTCGACAGGCACAGGAATCGGAATAGTATTAAAGTGCCCGGTGGTGTTGAAGTTAGGAGCTCCCCCGCCATGCGAAGGGCCGCCAGCAAACGGCGCGCCTGATGGTGCAGCGCCAGAACCGCCAGAGCCGCCAGAACCTCCACCATGCCCAGAGCCTGATCCGCCTCCACTTGCACCGCCAGAGCCGCCAGAACCTCCACCGGCTGCCATTCGAGGACGTGCATGGATGAATGGCGCTTGCGACGCAGTAGTTGCGGGCAACGATGCGGCTGGTGCTGGCTCCTTTTCAGTCGGATCACTCGCTACAATCTCAGCATCGACCACATCTCGAACTATTTCTGCTGCCTCAGACTCATTGTCAGCATCTGTCTCTTCGACAACCTCTGCAACAACGACATCGTCTTCAGCATCTCCCGATTTAGAGTCTATGGTTCGTTCAAACATACTTGTTGGGTTGCCGGTCGAAGCCAACGGAACTTCATGAGGTGCTTCAGACACAGAAGCTTCCTCTACTGCATGAGGGATCGCATCAGACTCTTCCAGAGCAGCACTCGATGCTCCCGCTTCAGCAGCAGGCGGACGGTCTAGCACCACAGTTCCAAGTATTTCTGCGCCGATGCTGGAACTTTCTTGTTCGCCAGATCTTACCTTGTCGTCGCCGCCTTCTTTGTTTGCGAGTCCAAGCACACCCTCCCCAGCCTTTTTGGCTTTTGGTTCTGCACGCTCCTCAGCATACTCACGATTCTCCCGACGGTCTCGACTTTCACGTACTTCACGCCAGTCACGAGACTTTTTGTTTTTATCCTTTTTTTCAACATTCTTCTCAAACACCCGGTCGGTTTTAATCTCGGGCATAATTGGATCTTTTTCGTAGCCACCAAAAATAGGTTCGCGTTCCATACAGATCTAATAATAGTCCTTAAGGGGTGGCATTGGGAAGAGCAACGATTGTACGTTTTTTGTAACACGCATACCATCAGACGTGTGCGGTAATTGTCATGCACCTATCAGTGCTATGAACTAATTGGTAGATCCACCGAAACGCCATCCTGCAGCTTGATAAATTGCATGCCTTTCTTAGCGAAATGCGCCTCCATGCGCTCATACATATCAGCTTTCCAGGTAGGGTTCCACATCCAATCATGAATCGGAAGCACAATATGCGGCCCTAAGTGCTCAACCATGCGGACACCATCGATAGTGGCACCCCATGGACCCGCCAACGGTACTGCAAGCACAGATTCGCTCTTTAGCACGTGATGGCTATCTCCAGAATGAGTTAATAAGCCAAATACATGCGCCACCATATTGTCACCAGGCGGGGGTGCGAGCGGCTGCATACTTTCGTGTCGAATATATTCCACGCGCACGAAGTCGCTCGGTTTTGTTTGTGCATTATTAATGCCCGCCTCAATGAGTTGGCGTCTAACTGCATCAGTGGTGAATATTTGCACTTTTGGGAACTGAGCCACAAGCTGCTGTATAAGCGGTAGGTGAAAATGATCATAGTGTTCATGACTAATTGTTATCGCATCAAGTATATGTATTGATCCTGGCTGGATGAGACCTGAATCCCAAGCCATTTTTCCGGGATCCATAAGGACAGCACGCCCATCATGTTCGACATACAAGCAGGAGTGTACAAGTTTGGTTATTCGCATAACAGCATTTTAGCAGTACGTTGCACACTTCGACTACATACCGGCACTAGTTAGCCTCCATGGCGTTCATAGCTTTTGCAATTTTAGATAATTCTTCGTTTTCTTTTTTAATTTCTTCAGCATCGGTAAAACAAGACGGTGATCGATAGTCCGGCGTTACATAGTAGTAATCACCAACCTTTGCCGCTACTAGATTGGCTCCTGGAACCGCTTTTAGCTGAGCTACCAACGAATCATAGTCTGTTTTGTATGTGTTACCAAAGTTCGGATTGCCCACATCATTTGGCACCTTTTGATTTGCAAGACCTCGAGCAACGTCTGGACGATTAGTGACGCAGTTTGTCGATAGAGCGTCTAGCTCGTCCGTCCGCAGGGTGATTACGCTATCGTCGTTTTGGCTAGTAATATCGTAGCTTAGTGTTGGCACCTCATTGATAGGTACCTTAACTTTCCATTGATCAATTGCGAGATACTTTGTTTCTACTTTTTTTTCAGACGTATTTGCTGAAGTATTGGCCGGCTTGCGCTTACCAAATACGAGCGCGCCAAAAATAACAATCAATCCAAATACAGCCAACGCAATAAGAACAGCGATAATACTAAAGCCCTTGGTTGAACGTGTCTTTTGCATGAAGTTATCCGTTTAACTAGCTTAAGCTTAGCTTTTTTTAGTACCTGGCTGCAAGCTCTACTGTAACCCCAGTCCCTTATCGCTTAGGTCATCGGCTTGCACTTGACCAGAACCCAGATCGTTTGACCGAAGTGTTTGATCGATTTTTTCGGTCTGCTTATCTATGCTTTCGGTCGTCACTTTTGATCCATCATCTATAGCTTGAGCGTCTGGATCATTTGCCTGCGCCTTGCGCGCAGCTTGATGCTGTTTGGAGATTTCTCGTGCTGCCGTTGCGGCGCTTGACCTGTTGAATGTGTAGTAACCCGCCACCAAGAGTAGTCCCGAAACGACAATTGCTCCAACAACAGCAACCGCCGGATTTATTCCGGACTGTTCGTGATGTACTGTTGATTGATCAATTTCGGCCAATTGACTCACTCGCTTTCAGGCTAACTTCCGGAAGGTCCGTTTGTACAACCGTCTTAATATTGTTGAGCTGCTGTTTTATGTTTTTTAAATGTGTTTGGAATGCATCGTTTTGTTCCAAAACTGCGATTTGCGCCTTGCGCGCAGCTGTTAAGGACGCCAGAAACCCTCGTGGGTCAGCTGAGCAGTCGATAGTTCTCGAGTCGTCTAGGGCTGATGTGTAATCGCCCATCGAAACCTGAAGTGATGTCCAGGATTTTATTAACGCATCGATTGAATTATGAAGTTCCATGTGTGGCACATTTTGGTTGGTGAGCTTGATGTCCAGCTTTGTTAGCTGCTCAACCAAATCGCTATACACTATCTGTCGTCTACGCTGCAACTCGCTTGCTCGGGTGCTAATGTTCCCTAGCTTAACCTGTGCATTTTCACAAGTTGCGCTGGCACGAGCAACTGAATCTTCGGTTATTGCCGACTGAAATAGCTGCTTGCGCTCTTCGATGCGCGTAGACTGGTCCTTTGCTTCTTGTTCGAGCTTTGGTACCTGAACATTTGGGCTAGTTGGCAAACTGAGCGCCCATACGGATGGGCCAGTCTGGATAATTAACCCAGTGAGCATGACAAGAAACAACAGTTTGTGTATAAAGTGTGTACGCATGGTTACAGACGAGGTCTGCGAAGATAATTTTATCACACTACTTCAAAGATATTTCAGCTGTTAGCGCAGCATGATCAGAAATAAGATCTTCCAACTTGTTGAATGATTTTAGCGTTATGTCGTTGCTGATGAATATGTAGTCACACACCTCTTTTTTAGAAGTAAACTGGTTTCGTGTCGTCGTTAACTTTGCTTCAATTGATAGATTCCGCAAACTCTGGTTGAGTTTATTGAGCGAATCGCTGTCCGGCGCAAGATTGAAGTCCCCACATAAAATTTTTGGTCCTTGTAACCCAGCAATGTAATTATTAATAATTTCCATCTGGCGCATCGTCTCTTCGTTGCCATTCTTGTGCTCTCCAACCCAATGGCCATGATGATTAAGGACATGCAACTCACCCTCTGGCGTATCAATAACGGTATGCTGCAGATTACGAACATTTGCACTATGCTTAGCATGGTCAAAGTTCGAACGATAATCGCCGCCGGTTTGCAATGTGGTTTGAGACACAATTGGCCAGCGTGAGAGTACCGCATTTCCAAAACCCACCTCGCTATGCATGAACGTAAAATCGAGCGTCGGGGATACGTATGAGTATTCCAAGTAAGTCGATTGCGCCTGCAAATATTCAACCGTGCCAATAAACGTCGTCGAGATTACTTCTTTATCAAAGCGTGTACAAACCTCTTGAAGACACACTATATCTGGCTGCTCATTGTTAAATGTTTTTGCTATTGCATCGGCGAGGCGTAAGCCCCAGGTGTTTAACTGAAGAATTTTCATACATAGATTGTAGCAATAGTGCTTAGGCGGCACCTAAATATAATCTATTGTTGCATGCGTGAATGAGACCTTCGGCACACAATTGTTCAACTGCTTGCGCAGTGCGGGGATCACCAAGCGCCGAGTGCAATGCGTCTTTGGATTCGGGCTTGGTAGCCAGTCGACGCAGAATCTTCCCGCGCAGCTGCCGAAACGATCCTTCAAACGGGGTCTGCCGAGTATGAGATTTTGCACGATGCAGATGTTTGGGCTGAGTGGCTTTGAGATGAGCCCCGTAGTCCATAAGTGCCCAGTACCAGTTGCGAGGCTGGCGAGTATCTAGTGTCAGCGAAACATGGGCAAGTATCTCGCTATCGCTCACCGTGGTAGCATCCGAAAAATAATGGTGCATGAATACAGTTCGAATGTTAGTCTCAACAAATACGACTGGAACATTATGCACATATGCCAGGATGGCTCCTGCTGTATTGATGCCAACTCCCGGTAGATTAGTGAGCTCTTTTTGTGCAGCTATTACGTCCCCATTAAAATCAAGGGGCGAAGGAAGTCGACCACTATAGTCGCGAATAATCATTTGCGCAGCTTGCCACAGGAACTTTGCTCGTCGGTTATATCCAAGACCGATCCAAATTCGCAAGACATCGTCTAGGTCTGCGTTTGCTAGAGCCGCTACGGTTGGAAATGCACTCAAGAACTGGAGGTATTTTTCGATTACCCGCGAAACCTGCGTCTGCTGCAACATGATCTCGCTGACAAGTACTTTGTAGTCAGTAATTTCTTCGCGCCACGGCATACTCCGTTGGTTTTGGTTAAAGTGTTCCCAAACTACGTTCTGGAACGCATCTATATCCATACAGCCATTGTACATAGTATTTTGTCCCACAAATGAGTGGTTACTGAGTAATCGCAGGTAAAGAGGGTACAATATACGCAATGGGAATATTAGGATTTATTGTCATCACCGCAAAGCGTGCGGCAGTGCTTGTGATCGGGTCGGTTGCAATTTGGTTTGGGCTGGACAAAGTATTCCCGTACTTAGACCATAAAGTACCTGTAGCGTTAGCAGTCATCCTTACGTATTCTCTGATGGCGTATGTAATCATTCCATTTGCGATTAGGATAATCCGGTTGTTTTGGCGCACCGACCACATACCCCGCCACACCGTGACGCCTGATGGATTTGCCGGAGATCCAGTAAATATAGCCCTCGTCGGGACACGGAGAGACATACTCAGTGCCTTTAGCAAAGCTGGTTGGCATGAAGCCGACCCCAAGACGGTTCGATCAGCGATTCGCATGGCAACTGCATTCGTCTTCAAACAACCGTATCCGACTGCACCGTTTAGCACGCTATACCTTTTTGGTCGCGGGCAGGATTTGGGCTTGCAAAAGCCAATTGATAACAGCCCTCGCAAACGCCACCATGTTCGCTTCTGGCAGGTGCAAACTGTACCAAGCGGACGGTTCCGCGAGCATGTGAAATATTGGCTGAAGCACTATGGCCACATCCAACCTGGCCGTAGTCTGTGGATAGGCGCCGCAACCCGGGACACCGGGTTGGGTATCATCACACATAATGCACAAGTAACCCACCGCATCCACCCAGACACTGACGCCGAACGAGACTTTCTAGTCAAGGAACTCAAACATACCGGTTGTGTTACCAGCTCGCGCAATATTAATACTGGCGACCCATACACTCTACCGAACCGCGTTCGAGGCATCACGGTACAGGCAGATGGTCAAATTACGCTACTTGAGCTAAACCGCTAACTCTTACGCTGAGCAAAGATTGTCATCGCACAAACCAGAATTGCGTAGTAAATGATAGCCGCCGCAATCACGCGGAGCCCAACAATCGCTACTGGGTCATTCGAGCAAAAAACGTTCGTGCCCTGGTCGCAGTCAATCCAGGCAAGATAGAGTGTTTTGAGCGGCAGGACTGCCAAAATCGTAAACGGAACGTAACTTAGCCAACCCTGCCAGCTTACTGGTAAATAGCTGCCTCGCAGCTTCATAAACCAAGCACCTTTTTTGCGACTGGCCGTGATTTTATCAATGATTCGTTTTGGTTGTGCCTTTTTTCGGGCAGCTTTCTTACGAGTTGGATTTGTCGTGCGTATTGCCATATAGCTAAAGCTTATCAATTGCCTTTGCAAAGACAAAATCCTTTTCCGTCACACCGCCAACGTCATGGGTACTTAACCGAACAACCACCTTTCCCCAACTCAACTCAATCTCAGGGTGATGATCTTGCTTCTGGGCAATTGCGCCTATTTTATTAACAAACTCGAGTGCCTGTTCAAAATCCTTAAATTCAAACACACGCTCCAATTGAAACCCACCCACTAGCGCCCATTCAACGGCTAGCTTATCAAGTTCTGCCTCGGCCTGTTCCTGCTCGAATGGTTGATTATTCATATTCGCTCCTTCTGTAGTTTATTCAGCTTTTGTACGTCAGCACTAATCATGGATGACAACCTTTGTGCCCACCGGCGCCCAATTGTAAATAAACTCCGCATCAACATTGTGCATGTTTACGCAGCCATGCGAAACATTCCGCACCCCTATAACCTTATTCCAATATGCTCCGTGTACTGCATATTCGCCACTAAACCAGTTAATCCACTCCACATTCGGTAGGCTGTAATAGCTCGGCGTTCCGGGCACGCCGCCACTCATCGTCTGAACACGTGTCTTACGGTAGATTGCAAAGGTTCCGGTCGGTGTTTTGTGCCCAGGAGCGCCAGTAGATACCGTAAAGGTTCGAATTACGGCACCTTTTTCAAAAGCTGTAAGTTTAAAATCAGATAAATCAACATCAATAAATCGATCGAAGATGTTGATTGTTTCTGTCTTAAATGGGACTTCTTCTGTAGTGGCACTCGCTACATAACTAGCCTGTTTGCTGAGTGCTTCTTGTATACCTTTTGATATTGCTTGTTTATCTTTTAGCTGTCGGCCAACCCTTCCTTTTGTAAGTACTTGCTCAGCTCCACCCTGATCCTGATTCTTGGTAATTTTTTGTGTAACCGGGGCGATATAGGCTGCTTTACTGAGTCCGTCAACGTAGCTGTCAACCTTGGCAGTGTCGACCGTCACGGTATACGGCTTCTTGCTTGGATCTAGATTAATCGTCAGCCAATTTTTGATGTCGTCTTTAGAAGGTTGATAGTCTTTACCCAGCAGCGATATTTTGATGTTCGTCTTAAGATAGTTATTTGCCGTTGCTTGGACCTGTTTAAGTTCAACAGCCTGCACCTTAGCCTGCACAGGCTGATTGGTGATTGGCAGCGTGATAACTCCTTCCTGGGTGATACCTTTTTCGAGATTTGCTATGGCTGCCGAGATTCCTTCACCTTTGCCAGCTACGTCTGGCGAGATGGCAAAAGTACCATTTGCGTATGCAAGGGTAGCATCTTTTGCCGGTTCGGTGGCGGCCTTTAAGGTAGTATGCTCGTATTCTGCAACTTTGTTGCGATCAAATGACACTTGCAAGGGCACGTCATCTTTCTGCCACCAAGCAAGCCGTTGGTGAGGCGCACCGCTGCGGCGAACTACCATAATGCTATTCACCGTTTGGTCGATATCAAACCGAGCGCCCAGCTCTTGGCCAGTGGGGCTATGTATCTGATCTCCTTGCACTACTTTGAACGAGATACTTTCTGCCGCCTTCATAACCATTTGTCGCACCTGCGCCTCAGATTTACCGCTCACTGGTTGTCCGGCAAAAGAAACTCCCGGCATAACACGGTTCTGATAATACCCGTATGCAGTGGTGATGGGTGCTGCAATAACTAATAAGGCGATTAAGACAAGGAGGGCAATTTTCGATTGCTTATTCAAAACGGCACGTCTTCGCCACCAATGCTGAACCGAGCTAGTACTATTTGCAGATTCTACGGTTGCGCTATTTTCCTTGTGCGTTGTTTTCTTTTTGGCTTTCTGCTTTGGCACCCTGCCAGCAACCGCCTGAGCGGTAGCAGTGCTCGCTACCTGTGGTTCGGCATTTGCTTGCTGGATCGGGTCAACTTCAACCCCATCAGCAGCATACGCCGGCTGCATAGACAAAAGAGATACCTGTGCGTCAATATGTTTGCCAAGTATTGCCCCCAGTAAAGCTCGTTTACCGACCGAGCTATGTTTTTTGTCTGACATTGATTTATTTTAACCCACTGATTATTAATTGCAGCATAGCACGCGACCTCTGTCTCTACAATAGATTATCGACAGCCGCAAATCATCATGCCGTTTACGCTATAATGGTTGTATGTGGTTTATATTGGCGCTATTTGCGCTTGTAATGCTAGTGATTCGACGTACTACCGAAAAAACAGTATCTGGTAGTATTGATAGTTTAGCACTGGCCTGGCTGCAACAAGCCTGGGCTATTCCGTTTATTCTAGTCACCCTTCTCTTCGCAAAGTTTTACGTACCGACTGAGCTGTCGACTCATTTTTGGAAACTTATGGCAATTTACGCTACCTGCTGCGCCATCGACTTATTCTGTTACTTTAAGGCACTTAGCCTCGCCGACATTACGTTTGTCGCCCCGCTTCTTTCATTAGTCGCCGTCGGCAATATAGTAGGGGCATACTTTGTGCTGGGGCAGAAACCGAGTTTACTTGGGGCACTCGGAGCTATACTTATTGTCCATGGTGCTGTATTGATTAACGTCGTGCGCCGCAAGCGCAAGGAACATATCAAACATATTAAAAAGAACAACCTCGCGCTGTTGCTCATCTTGCTCCTGGTGGTCGTGCGGTCATATTTCTCGAATATCGAAGTCCAAATGTTGCGCGAAAGCAACCCAACCAGCTTCAACTTCTACTCTTCCATGTTAACCATTCCAATCCTCGTGTTGGTTGCATTTGTTATTAACAAACGGCGTCGCACCGAAAAATACTGGTCGACTGTCGTCAAAAATGTCCGTAGCAACATGGCGGCTTTAGCCTTTATTGGCGCCACCTATACCGTTAATCTCACCGCTACATATGCTGCAAAATTATTAAGCCCGAATGCGGGGTATGTTGGTGCGGTTAAAAGCGCCCAAGTACTGCCCATGGTTATCATCGGGGTTATATTTTTCAAAGAAAAGATTGAGAAGCTTGAGTGGGTTGCGCTAGTGGCTATTATATTCGGGCTGATAGCCCTAGGCATCAGCTAGTACCGCTGCCCGAGCGAGGCAACATTGTACACATCCTTGATTTTAGCGGGCTCACCACCTTCGATGTTGATAATGTAATCCGCCGTTTCGGTTTGTGAAACTACTCTGTAAACGATGTACTTGTTGCCAGCCCAGCCTACAATCGACGCAATGCCACTTTGCTGACGCAATACAGTATCTTCTTTGCTGCCTGTGTTTCGTATCAGCAATGTACCCTTACCATCGCGCTCTTCGAACCAGGCCGTTTTAGACGAATCAGCGTTATCAACAAAATTGATTGAGCGTACATTAGCTGGAGCTGCGTCTAGTTTTTCGATACTCCGGTTAACAGTATATTTGCGCCAACTATTTGGCGCCTGAATAGTCAGCACATCCCAGTCAGTACGAAAAACCGACCAGGTGTTCTCATTGAAGAGCGTTTGCCTGTCAGTGCCATCAGTCTTTGCGCGCAACACGCCTTTCCTCGCACCGGCGCTGAGGTCACTTGGCGTAAAGTACACATAATCCTTAATGAGTATGGTGCTCACAAAAAAGTTGCTGCTCGCCAGCTCGCGTTCCTGGCTGGTGGCAGTATCATAACTCACCAAACGCTCTCGCTGCGGGTTAGAACCGCTCGCCCCGGCCGCTACCTTCACATACAACAACCTAGTCTTGTCCCAGCCGATGATGTAGATTCGCTCCGAACTGCTTATTTTTTTGGCCAAGTTTGAGGTCATGTCAAACACGTTGAGACTATCTAGTTGGTAGCCATCCTTATTCTTTTCGTTATCCCGCTTAGATACAAATGCTGCGGCCGTGTGTTCAGGATTTGTTGCGAGCTGCATTTCGGAGGGGTTTTCACGGCCAGTTGCTGCCAAGATAAGTTTTTCTTCTTTGCCGTCGGCCTGGACTGTGTACAGTTCGAACTTTCCATTGCGATTAGAGACAAAGTAATTAGTATAGTCTGCAACAAGTGAAACGTCCTTTGTGTTCGTGTCGGATAGAGAAGTGTCGACACTATTTACAAGATAATGTTCAGCTCCAATTTTTATTGCCAGCGCTGCATCAGTTGGCTCGATGGGCAGCTCAATGATTCCGTCTTGATTAGAAAACGCGCTGCTCTCACCTATTGTGGCTTCTGCCTTGCTAACTGGTTTTTTAGATAACCAATCTATCACCTTAAACCGCAGACGGGCACCAACTGCGACTAGCTTGCGTCCAGCCAAATCATTACTCCCTAGACCTAGTTTTATTTGTTGGGAAACCTGCGTATAGGCAGTTTTGCTTATCGTCAGTTGTGCAGGACCAAGCTTGAGTTTTTCTAGCTTGACTGTGCCGTTCTCGTCGGTTTTCGCCGATTTGCCACGAATGGTCACGGTAGCGTTTTTAATAGGTTGCGTGGTTTTGTCGTCAGTTACCTGTAGGCTGGCACTTGCCCGAAAGCCAACAGCGTTCATGATCCCCCAGCGTGTTATCGGAAATATAAACAACACCATCAGTAGTGCTATGACGCTACCTATAGCGGTGTAACGATATTTGGGAATTGCCCACACATCACCAATCCATTGGCGCAGTCGTTGCCAGCGCGTCTTTTGTGGCTCAAAAGCGTGAGCCAGTTCTTCGTCTTTGGCTTTGAGCAGCTGATCAGACTCACCATGCACAATATCGTCAACGGCTTTATCTAAAAATGGATCATCATTTGCGGGAGTCCGCGGTTTCTCGATCTTTACAGAAGTACCTGGGGCACTCGACGCGTGGCTCGATGGATTATCTTTGCTAGGGGCTGACTCACCCACGGTTATTCCTTTTATGCTTACTGGGGTAAATTGTATCTAATTTGTAATCGATTTACTAGGCATCGGTATCATAAAGCATAACGAATATGCTACGGTTTATATATAGATGGAACAGCCAAAATCGTCAGATATAACCACAAATAGTAGCGAAAAGTCAGAGTTCAACACCAAACCACGACATTTTTTAACGCATGACCCTAGCCTACTCACTGACTTGCGTGGGCTTACCGATGCCACGTTGCGCACCCATCATTTTTTGCAAAAAGTCGACGCACACAAGCTGCAAGATGAATACGATCAGTTCATTTTGGTATTGCGCCGAGCAGGTGTTGACACTATCGAACTGGTTAATCTTCTTAGCGGAACCACTATGCAATTTTTGCATGCTAATCCAGAACCAAACTTAATGTTTACCCGTGACCCAGCCGTCACGCTGCCATGGCTACCGGATGTTTTTATCTCGGCAAATTTCTCGCTAGCTAGCCGCCGCATTGAAGCGCTTATTATGCGTGAAGCGCTGACCAACCTCGGCCTAAAACCTGTTAGACTTATGAGTGATCATTCAAAACTAGAGGGCGGCGACGTAATTCCGGTAACTATCGATGGTGTACATACCGTGATTGTGGGGCTAGGATCACGCACAAAACTGGCTGCAGCCGAAGAGTTGCAGCGCATTCTTGTGCCAACGTATGCAGATGCCGTCATTGCACTGGAACATGACCGACAATTGCTACACCTGGATACATCGTTTAACATCTTAAGCGCGCAGACCGCCGTTTGCGCTGCCAGAAGCATTCGTACAGCTTTTAGGATTGAACGCACCGGAGCAATACAAATTACAGTGCAGGAATTCTTGAGTTCTGCTGGTATCGAGCTGGTTGATGTCGACAAAATGGAAGCTCTAGAGCACGAAGAGTGCAACATACTACCAATTGGCGATGGGCAAATAGTTAGCTTTACCTTACCCAAAGAACTGCGACAGAGACTTACAAACGAAAGCTTAGGCATACTCGAAATCAAGGCTCAAGAACTACCAAAAGCAGCCGGGGGCGTCCACTGCCTCACGCGGCCAATCTATTAGGACATCACACTAGCATACAAAGCAGCAATTATACTGATACACCCGAGTATACTTATTACTGTGAAGCATCGACCACTTGTCTTTTTGGATATAGAAACAACGGGACTCAGCCCACAGCAAGGACGCGTCCTAGAAATTGGCGCCTACCGGGTTGAGAACAGCACCATAGTCGGAACATATAGTCAGTTACTACAGCCCGAACAGCGCGTCGCCTGGTTCACCACCAAACTAACCGGTATCACTGATGAGATGGTATGGGACGCCCCCTTGTTCAGGGGAATAGCCAGCGACTTGGAACTTTTCTTGAATGATGCAATTTTTGTTGCCCATAATGTTAATTTTGATTACAGCTTCATTAGGGAAGAATTTGCGCGCATAGGACACAACTGGTCAATGGACCGCCTATGCACCGTGCAACTGAGCCGTAGCCTATTTCCCGAGCAACGCAAGCACAGCCTAGATGCGGTTATTGCTGCACACAACCTCACTGTTAATCATCGCCATCGAGCACTAGATGATGCCAAGGTCATGGTAGATTTTTTTAACAAATGTTTGCAAGAGTACGGAGTTGAAGTGTTCAAGCACATTGATCAGCTGATACGTACACCCAGAGAAAACAAAGCGTCCCCAAACAACCTGCAAGCCTTCGAGTTATAGCATTGTATTACGTACAATAATCACTTGTTTTGCCCATCTTGCCATCCCGCGCCGGCAAACTCTTTAGCCGACTTACATCATTTGCGGAAAACATGTCCAGCCAGCAAACCGCATACCCAGCCTGAGACTCCATGTTTTTATGCGCTGAAAGGTATGCGGGATTCTGTGCGGACTTATTCGGTTTACGCAAGTCATACACGCCTAAGTCGTAAGATACGTTCTTGGTTTTAGCAAAGCCCACTTCAGTCGCAACGATATCCCCAGCTTTGACTTTAAGTGGGTTATCAAAATTTGTTGTGCGGGAATCATCTGGCTTTGCTGCGGGCAAGCTATCTGCAAGCGCCTGCACTTTTGGCGACAACTTCAGTAGATGGTCGAACCTATAGGCTATGCCACAGTCGTTTTCAACCCACAGCAAGTATTGCGTCTCCCCAGCTTCAATGTAGCGGGCACCACTAGTAATATCCCCTTCAAGGATTGCTTTTACCTCAATACTATTTGTCGAACTTGGGAAGCCGAGTCCCCCGTGGGGTTTGTATTGACCGCGCACCTGGCCGGGATACAGTACGCTGTCGGCCTTCGATAGGTCGCTTGGTGTTACCGTGAAAACCATTGGCTCCGGACATGTGGGCGGGTTGCTACTGGGCTGCCATTTGGCACCATCCCACTGCCATGTGATATCCTCGGTGACCTTTTCAGTTTGCGAGGAAGAGCTATCGTTTGCCTGAGTATTCTGGCTAGTTACAGACTTGTCTCGTTTACTGAGTATTCTATAGCCAAATATTCCCAAGCCGCCAATCACCACTAGAATTATTACTGCTTCTACAATTGTAAAACCACTATGTATCGTTTTTTTCATGCTGCCCATCCAAATTATATTTCTTACCACTAGCATTATACGCAACGAGTCAAAAAAAGTATTGGGTAGTTATAATATTGCTTTTTTGCTTTATTTATGTTATGGTTTCCCTGATCTACCCCCTGAGGTACTGGTCGCACTTTACTCACCCAACCCCCTACGACCACGGAGGTCTTGCAGTGCGAGAAGAAAAGCTTGAAATGTCGGTGACCGAACTCGCCACCGTCCGACTTCATGTCGCCATGCGGCGACGGCAGCTGAGCAGCAAACGACTGCTCATCTTCGCGGCGGCGATGCTGGTCATCGTCCTGTACTACACCCAGACGCACCCCCGTGTCGTCAACGACAAAGGCATCTGGATACTGCTGGCCCTCGGCATGTCCACGTTCGGCGTGATGCATGGCATCACCCAGATGGTGCTCAACGGCGTCACCACGAGCGGCATCATCCGTGCATACACCACTTGTTGTGCTTGGTACAGCGAAGCAGGTAAACCATGCCTGATCATGCTGAACCACCGGCACTACGACGAGGTTCGAACGACCGACTGGTCAGCGACCTTCGACGACATGCTGTTGCGCGGACAGCTGACCCGGATCAAGCCCGGCACACGCCCGGAGATCAGCTACGGGATCACCTACATCGATCGATGGTCCCGTCGCGGTTTCCATCAGGTCGACGCCAAGGAAGAGCTGGCTAACTACGCCATCGGCACCCGTTTCTCGGAGCCCGCTCAGAGCTGGGCGTAGCACAACGTTGGGGCTAAATCCTGAGTTTGACTCAGGTCATGATGTGTACGAGTAGTAGGCTCGAGATATTTTGGGATTCTTGAAGTTGGCTGTGAACGCTGACTCTCCCCTATCTCGCCTCCTCGTACACATCATGTAGAATCCTTCCATGAATAGTGTTCGCCCACGCGGCTAAACAAACAGTCATGCTGATGAGCTTATGCAAAGCGAAAAGGATTAACTAGCGTTGATACAGCGGTCGACGACGTAGCCGATTCATAGCTAATGGTGTGATGATAAGCATCGCTGCACCCAGCAGACCTATGACTATTTTTTGACCTGTCTCGCTTAAGCTACCACTAGATCCCTGAACGCTAGAGCTAGGCGTACTAGTACTTGCTGCCAATACAAGTCCAAGATCAATCGTCAGGTTATCGTAGGCATCGGTTCCAGGGTGTGTGCCAGTTTCGGATGTGGGACCATCGTAATTTACCGTAAAGATGTTCGTACGAAATTGATTGCTCTCCAACAACAAGTCCTGGATTGTATTCTCATCGACATTGTCGGTTGGGTCGGTGCTACCATTTGGTGCCACGGTATAGCCTTTAAGTGCGCCCCCGTCACTAAAGTTGCTCGGGTCTAATTGCACAAAGTAATCGTCAGGTGCGACACACTGCACCAACCAACGACCGTCCGAAGTAGTGGTCGTTGTTTTGTACAGTACGTCGTCGTCTGTACCCGGCTGATCATCATCGCCTGGCTTCATTAGGTTAATGATAACGCCGTTAAAACCAGTATCGCCAGCATCATATTTACCATTACTGTTACTGTCTTTAAACACCAGGTTACCAACTGACAAACAGCTTGGGGTAACAGCGGAAACATCCGAGGACATGACCGGCAAAGCCAAGCTCGTGGCACGGGCATGCCAATTGTTTGTATATACTTCTTCACCATCATTGTCGGCAGTTGTGAGTTCTACCCGAATAAACCCATACCAACCAGCCGTAAGGCTATTACTCTTAATGCGTATGGCCGTTACCTGTGACGCAGAAGGACAACCAACCGCACCAATCTGCGCATATGTACAGCTCCACATGCCCGTGCCGACAGCGACGTTGTTATTAACATCCGTATCGATACTCGCCGGCTGGGTGCTGGTGACATATATTTGATTGATATCTGTAGGATCGGTCATAGTTATGTCAGTCAGGCTAAAGTTGCCGTCAATTACCGATGTCGGTGAACGCCCGTCGCCGTTGTATGGAAACACATCGATACTGTCAAACGTTTTCGCCACCCCACTTAAATTTCCATAGCCAAGGGTAAACTTGAGCGTACCATTTATAGGTATTTCTTCTTCAAGAATCTGTTTATCAATCGCGAAGGCCTGGGCAGTCGAAACGATGATCCAGTCATCATCAAGTGGGCCAGACAAGGTATCATTATGCGTGGCACTTGTTGAACGGAATGATAAGTCATCCACCGCTGTACTCAACCCCGTATCAGCCCTTACCCACGCAATGTTCTGTAGCTGCGTACCATTCGGTATAACACTTCCCAATTTTGCCGTCACCGTAAAGTTTCCGAACAGGGTGAGGTTAGAAGTTGGCGTCTCGGCAGAGCCACTATGATCAAAGCTAAAATCACCTCGATTCCACACTAATGTCGTATAGCCAATGTGCGTACGGGCAGCCGGTGTATCGATACAGCTAAAATCTTGTGCCGCATCACAGTCCTGAATCACCGAAGCGGGAGCTACACTAGCCGACTGGTAGGTTAAACCAGGAGGTAAAACATCGTATATTTTGACTCCTGTAACCTCAACATCCATATTCCATGACAAGCCAGCCTTAAGCGTATAGGTCCATGAACTACCCAGTCCCAGCGAGGCTGCAATGTCCTGCGTGGGTGTGTTGGGTGTGTCTGATTTTTGCATGAGAGGTGATGGTTGTATAACTATCGCCCGATCAACCAAGCGCGCACAAGGTGTTCCGGCTGAATTATAGCCATCAACCGTTGCATCGCACCCAGAAGTTGATCGCACCCAGTTTCCACTATTCAGTGTGGAGGTTTTGTAATGCGCAAAATTAATCAGCTTTGTACCTGCCGACAAACCACTATCAGCAGTGTGTGAATAATTCAGGTAAATATTTACTCCTGGTGGGATGCTCTTGCTCACCGTCATGCGCACGAGATTCACCGCCCCCAATCCATTTGGGTGAGTCGAGGGGTCCGTAACCCAAGTTAGCCCACCGCTATCACAATCATACGAGCGCTGCGATGAGGCACTAGCCCAGTTTGATCCGGTACTACTGAATTCGACGACAATATCCGAATCGCCGATCACCGGGAAGGATGGATCGGGTGTACCGGTTTTATACCACGAATACCAGCCATGGGTCGTTCCTGTTCCCCCACTTGGCACAGACGGTGCATTGTGGCTCACAAGTGGATACTTAGATTGGTCAAACGCATCACACGTGACCCAATCAGCTAAGCCCAATATACCGCTCGTTCCTGCGACGAGCTGAGTGCCAAACTTTTGGCCAGGTGCGACATAGTTATCTGATGCTGCAGGCCCCAAAGCTCCTTCTGTTAGGTTCAAGAGCTGCTCAGGACCACTTAGAGTTCCGTTACCAATAAAGTACTTACCGGTGCCACTCGAAGCACCCGTCCCATTACTAAACAATGTACATGCCTGATTATTACTAGAATTATCAACGCCATCATTGGCACCAACGACGTCGATTGAGCCAATTTCATTGCACCATGAAATCAAGTTAACAACGCCATTTTGGTCGCCCGCAGTATTATCAAACGCAGCAACCTGGCTATACGGGTAGCTAACACGAACCAGCTGCGTCGCCACAACTGCCTGATTATTTTGCCCGTTCGGGCTGTTATAGACTTCATTAGTAGAACCAGAGTTAAACGCCCAATATGCGCCATTCAGCGAACTACCCGACGGAAACCAGTCAGGGCTCCAGTTAATGCCTGTGGCACTCATTGTGATATCTCCTCCAGTTCCGCCAGACTGACTACAACTCCAAGTCCCTGAATTCTGGACAGCAAAGGCCGCTCCCACACTATTACTCGAAGAGGTTGCTAAATAGGTAGAGGTACCGGTGTTTGGCGTACAGTCAACGAGTGTGCCATCTTCTTGGATTGGTAACTGGTTAGCTGAACCGCTTGCCAGCTCGTCGGTCAGAGACAAATCACCAAGTGCACTGGTGTTGATGCCTTTTATCTGGCCAGCCGTGGGGTGTTGTAACTCTACCTGAATACCCCAATCCACGCGCACTGATACCGGGTTGCCAGAGCCATCACGTACAATCGTTGTGGGTCCGGCCGTTTTTCGCACCTCATAGTCTCCCGGCTCCGATAGAACCGTTACTGTATCTACGCCTGATGTAGCAGGGGTCGGATTATCCCCACTCGATGCATCGGGAACCATAGTAGCACTCACAGTAAAGTCAACCGTCACATCGGTATTGTTTGGCACTCCTGCTTGCGCCCACCAACCACCTGATATGTTAAGCGCCGTACCCGTGTTGTAGGTACCCGTAAGCACACAGGTCAGAGTCTTACCATCGACCGAAACCGTTTTGGTAGCACAAGAACTTGGCAAAGTATTAGTTAGCCAAGCCACGTCATTGCTTGTTGAATCTAGCGAAGCAACAATAGTTACCCCAGAAACGGTATGCGTCTGGGCATCGAGGGTATTAATATTAACATCAAAGGTATAGGTGGTGAGGTCGAGTGTCGCAACATCACCATTACTGCCGTTCGGATCAATCGAAACAAATGGTGCTGTACCGTCAGCAGTCTTAGTAAGCACAGCAGCTAATGCCACAACTGGGGGCGCAGCTTGAGCAATATCAACCGCCACAAACGAAAAGAACAACCCCAGTACGAGCAATTGCATACTAGCCAAGCGTCTGATTGCCGCGAAGCTCCACCACCGCAGATTTTTTGTTAACAAGTTTTTATCTCCATCACCTGTAGATACTGAGGTGAAGTATAGCACAAAAATGCTTACGGCAAAACTGGTTATCCACTGATTTGTGGATAAATTAAAGGGCTTAGCCATGGTAGCGCCTTTGACTAAATGCTATTAAATATGGTATGGTATTGTGGATTTTTCACCCAACGGTGACAGGTCGCAACTTCACAGTCAACCCTCGAGACACCACAAAGGAAGGTGCTCATGTCATACCAGACCATCGACTCCACCAACGATCGAGCTGCAGGGTGGCAGCTCCTCAAGGTCGTGGTCGTGCTGCTTCCCATCGCCCTCATCGGCTACGGCATCATCGCCACGATCGCTTACTGGAGCTCCATCCACTCCGTCAGCGACTTCTTCGAACAGTTCGGGTTCGCTCTCATCGGTGTCTACTTCGCCGTGATGGCGTTCAACAGCTGGCCACCCAAGCAGGGAGTGGTCACCAGCTATGAGTACGAACACGGCCGGAGCATTCCTGGCGGATACCGCCACACCAAGATCACCGGTAAGCGACTGGCGATCTTCGCGGAACTTCCTGCAGGCGGGACCTACACGCTCTACTACGAGCGCAAGCTCTTCGGCCTGTTCACCATGCGGGGAAAGTGGCACTTCGACAGCTTCGACCAGCTTCGCCAGCATCCCATCGACTCCACCTTCGTCCGCCTGGACTGAGTGACGCCTCGAGGAAAACCCTGAGTTTGACTCAGGTCATGATGTGTACGAGTAGTAGGCTCGAGATATTTGGGATTGTGACGTTGGCTGTGAACGCTGACTCTCCCCTATCTCGCCTCCTCGTACACATCATGTAGAATCCTTATTTACACAATTGAAACGTCTTTATAATTTAGTGCAGCGCTTCCTAGCTATTACATTTATAGTCATTCACGCACCACCTTGCGTGCCTCAACAACGACTCGTCCATCAACAGAGCCTTTGAGTGTACATGTATACAAAGTAAGCTTGGCTTCATCCGTTGGCGCCTCAACCTCGACAGCATCCGGTTTCACACTATAGATATTAACAACCCTGTATTCATACCATTTACCGCTCCAAAATATGCGTATTGCATCTCCCGATTTTAGGCGATCAAGCTTATAAAATGGCGAGTTAATCTTGGTGCCAATCGGTGTCGCTCCAATACGAAAACGGTGTGCCGATAGAATAAAATTGCCACCTTTTTCGGGATCTCCCCTATCTGGCCAACGATGCCAAACTCCTCGGTCGAGTGCGTCCGCTCCACCATCAAAAATTTCAACTTCAAGCTGCAGCTTATCTATCTGTATTCGATTACGTGTATCCGTTGAGTCATCTGCTGTATTCAAATCTATTGCTGTCTTTGGGAGAAACGGGATTCGTCCGGTTGGCGCAAGGAGCAGGACGAGTATATAAAACCCTGCACCGACGCATATAAAAGCTACTGCAATGAGTGCAGCTTGCCACCATTTAATCCTCTTCACTACTTTATGTCTCTTCATAACCCCTGAAGGTAAGCTTTATAGCTACACGTTTCGACTTAGTGCTTTATCACTCGTGCGCAGCTTACGCACAACAATAAAGCCAATTGATACGCCGCCTACAATAAGCACTAATGCGGCGCCTAGCAATACATGAGTGTTCTCACCAGTATCAACCAACGCATTGCTAGTAACAGCACCAAGTGCTGTCAGGGTAACATTTGATGGGGCGTAGTTAATGCGGAATCTCAAACCATTTGCAGTCACCGTATCACCGTCAACCAGACCAGCAAAAGTTCCACTAATTGATGAGCCTTCAATGATTGTAAATACCGTACCTATCACAGGTGTGTAACTTGGTTGCACGTTTAGAGTGGCGCCTCCAAGCGTGACAGTTCCACTGGCAGCAAGTTTGTCGTATTGGGTGCATATCGTCGCACCCGAAAGCTCTACTATTAACGAGGTGCCACTAGCAAATGAAACATCGCCATCAGGGTATAGACACCCCGGACTATTACCAGGCGCAACCGAGCCACTTGACACATTCGTTGG
>CAYYKI010000007.1:0-38558 GCA_964440975.1 uncultured Candidatus Saccharibacteria bacterium
ATCAACAGTCTTCTAACGATCTTAGCGCGCGGTGGTGGTGGCGGTTCCGGCGGTGGTGGTGGCGGTTCCGGCGGTGGTGGTGGCGGTATATTCACGTTGCTGTTTTTATTTGGATATTTTCCAGTAAGTGTTTTGTATGATCAGTTCAAAAAAAGGCAACATCGTCTAATGGGCGTTATTGTAGCCGCGCCAGTTGGCATCGCGGCTACCTTAATTGTAGCTGCAATTGCTGGTGGCTACGGAGTAATTACTTTTATAGGAATGATCGCTGGATTTTTTGCGGATGAGCTTGGGGTAAACCGGCGAGCGTTACGAGCTGTTGGTACTGCAGCAAAAGCAGCAAAGGCTAAGCTAAAAACAGCAGCCAGCAAGGACGCTGCATGGAATGAGGAACGCTTACTGCAGCATGTTGAGCAGGTGTTTGAAGCCTATCAGGCAGATTGGAGCACCTTTAACTTCCCTCGAATGCAGAGTTATACCACTCCCGAGTATTTTGCTCACATGCAGTTAGTGCTTTCGGCGATGCACGCAATGGGCAGACAAAACTTGGTACAAAAACCAAACTTTCTGAAGGCAGAGTTTATCAACATAGATGATGAAGCAAACAATAATCAAGATAACTTTACGGTGCAGCTTCAGGCGAAAGCAGAAGACATACTAATTGATACCAAGAACGATAATCGTCAGATTTATCTTGATGACTCGACTTGGGTAGAATATTGGCGCTTTAATCGGCAGGGAAACGACTGGAAACTGGCCGAGATCACCCAGGCTACCGAGTCAAAGGATAAGTATAGTGACGCACTGCGTGCTTTTGCCGCTGCAAATAACTATTACTACAATGCAGACTTTGGTTGGTTGTTGTTGCCGAATCGGGGGCAGTTATTCTCAACCGCAAGCTTCAAAAATTCTGACGTTAACAACCATGTGATTGGAGTCTACAAGAATTGCATTGTCGAGTTTTATAGCTACCTGCCAATCAAAGGAAAAGCCGAATACTATGTGATAGCACAGGCGGTCTTACCAAAACAATATGGGAATATTGTTGTTCGTCGAAAGCAGGGCAGATGGTCGAGGCCGATCAAGGGGCTCAATGCGATATCGATGGAAGCCAAAGAGTTTAATGACAGATATGAAGTGTTTGCAGATAATATAGACCAAGTAACAAGCTTCGAGTTGTTGCACCCTGCGTTCATGGTGAAGCTCATCGATCTACCATATGAGGTGAATATTGAGGTTGTTGATAATATTTTATATCTATCTGCAACAGACAATAGGGTTTCGTACGTGTCAATGCAGGACATACTTAAGCAGGCTTTCGACGAGCTCAAGCTCTAGTACGGTAACTGAAGGATGGTTTGTCAAACCACCCCTGTTACGGTATAATTGATCTAATAACCAAAGGAGTTCCAGATGGTTGAGAAACAAGTTAAGGGCTTCATGCTATTTGTGCGTGAACAAGGCGTTGTTGGGCTGGCGGTAGGTTTGGTACTGGGAACAGCAATTAAAAGCGTCGTAGATTCACTCGTTTTTAACATCATTAATCCGGTTATCGGTATTCTACTTGGCGGCGTAAACCTGAATGATCGAGTGCTTTGTTTGTCAAAGGATGCCAATCAGTGTGCGGTGGCTATTGGTTATGGGTCATTTATAAGCAATGTTTTGAGCTTCCTTACTATTGCTGCTGTCGTCTACTTTGGCGTAAAGGGGTTGCGACTCGATAAGCTTGATATAAAAGAAGACATGAAAAAAGGGGTATCTCGCGGCACAGTTGGGGCGGGAACTAAAAAGAAATAACAAAGGTGGGATAGTATGCGCATTGTGCCGCATCGGGATAGATTAGAGATCAAATTTGAGGGTATAGAGTGCGTCTATGCATTTAGGCGGAAGATAATAGTGCCCAAAAACATAATTCGCAAGATCCATTGGGAGGAAGGGTTCCAGGATTGGCGAACCATTGAGTTTCGCTTGCCTGGAAGTTTCTTGCCAGGAGCTATAATTGCGGGCTCTTTTTATGCAAAAGAAGGGTGGGACTTTATTTATAGCACTCGTCCAAGCGGCTGGACCCGCCCCAAGCTTAAGGACGTACTTGTTATAGAGACAAATAAGCAAAGATACAGGAGAATAATAATCGGCTATAATCTAGAGCAGGCTAAGGAGGTGTTAGCGTGGCAGAACCAGTGAAGCATCCGGTGGGTTGGCAGGCGCCTGGGCAGTGGTTGCTTGTGTTGACTGTTGTGATCTCAAGTATGCTTTGGCTGCTTGCTCAGCCGGGTCTTGACGCCGTAACAGCAGATCCACTATTTAGTCTGGGAAAATTATGTGGTGTTATCGGGCTCACTCTCTACGTCAACAACATAGTGCTCGCCAGTCGGCTCAAGGTTTTTGAATTTCTCTTTGGAGGGCTCAACAAGGTGTATAGGGTGCACCATACACAGGGAGGGCTGGCGTTCATCGCAATGCTGCTGCATCCCACGTTATTGTTATTAGGGAGGTGGGATAACCCAGAGCTTGCGCGTAGCTACCTCGTGCCATCAGAAGAGGCGGTGCGCAGTGGTTATACCGCTGGGGTCTTTGCGTTGCTAATCCTTATTGTCTTACTATCCATAACCTACTGGGCTAAGATCCCGTACCAGTGGTGGAAACGGACGCACTATCTTATTGGGATTCCGGCATTTTTCTTGCTCATTCATGTTCTTTTAGTTCAAAGCGATGTGAGCACTAACTTCCCGCTAAAAGTGTGGTTAGTGGGTTTGCTTGTAGTTGGAATATTTGCTCGTGCTTACAAATTTGTTTGGTTACGATACGTTCAGCGTGGGTACGCCTATGACATTACGAACCTTCGTATGTTAAACGACGTGACCGAAGTCTCTGCGGAACCAGCTCGTGCGACCATGTCCTACCTCCCCGGGCAGTTCGGGTACGTTACGTTTACTGGTAGCAACCTACCAAAGGAGGAGCATCCGTTTAGTATCTCAACCTACGACACGACAGGGAAAATACGGTTTTCGATTAAAAATAGTGGAGATTTCACTGCCATGCTTGCTGGTATAAAGCAAGGTCAGCGATTGCATGTGCAGGGGCCGTTTGGCATCTTTGGCCATTCAGTCTACGAAAGCAAGCACCCAATTGTAATGGTTGCAGGAGGAATTGGAATAACGCCATTTATGTCACTGCTTACGTGGCTTGCTCAACACGATACCGATAGACAAGTGAGGCTATTCTATAGTGTGAAAGATGCATCTGAACTTATTTACGAGCCTGAACTGAATAATCTTAAAAAACAGCTTCCGAATCTCGAGGTAAGTACAGTAATTTCGAACACAACCGGTTTATTAACCGCGGACAAGATCATTGCAGACGCATTGCCAAAATCACGGTATCTGATTTGCGGTCCTCCAGGGATGCAGAATGCCATCATTGGCCAGCTTAAAGATAAGGGAGTTTCTAACCTCCACATAGAGTCGGAATTATTTAGCTTATGAATAAATACATACAAACATACAGAATGATTCAGTTTAGTTTAGCCTTGTTTGTTATCGTAGTAGTTATCGTGCTTATTCGAGGCTAATAAGCTTTTGCTTGCTGATTATCGGGCCGAGTAGTAGAGTAGTCGCACCTACATTTATGGATAGGCACCCCGCACCAGTGTTCAGTTACAAACGCATACGTCAGAGAATCTCGCAAAGGAGGGCTGACCGCACTGATATTGTTGCCAAAGAGTATGATGACCTGAGGGCACAAGTAGTTCGGCGGTTTGAAGGCCAGTTTCTTATTGGGTCCAACCCCGATACGATAAAGAAGTGGAAAGCTCGGGCTGCAGCCCAAGGAGAACTTGCGTTGGTAGGTGAGCGAGCGGTGAGTGGTGAGTATGATCAGTACGAGTCAACGCGATATAAATACGAGCTACTGGATGCGGTACACGTATACGCTAGTGCCTATGACATTCCAGAGTCTTTTGAGACTGAGCGGGCAGAGCTAGTGATGTGTGTCGCGTATTGGTTGCACTATGGTATAAATCCGTTTCAGGAGGGATCGATTGATATTCTAATATCCCCATCCATGCTAGTCGCATATACGCAAGCGGTATCAGCTGAAGACCTAAGCCCTACAGAAGAAGAAATAGAGGCTGTAGCGCAACATTACTCACGCAACCGATTGGCTTATTTTGCAGTGATTGATTACTATCATGAGCTCGAAGACTTAGGGGCTGAGTAGATGTGGGGTATACTTACGTCATGAATGAAAAACCGCTAACCAAACTGTTATGGATAGACTTAGAAATGACAGGCTTGAATCCCGAAACAGACGTTATTACTGAAGTGGCGGCAATCATCACCGATTGGGATTTCAATGAGCTGGCCAGCTATGAGACCGGCGTAAAGCATGGTAGTGGAATTGTGGCTGGATTGCTTGATAAGAGTCCGTTTTGGCAAGCAGCCGATCCCAGTGATAAGCAGGCAATGCTGGAACTTTCCGATAACGGTAAGACAGAAGTAGTGGTGCAGCAGGAGCTTTCAGCGCTTATTCAGCAATATTTTGGTCAAGAACAGGCAACATTAGCAGGAAACTCAATACACCAAGATCGACGATTTATCCGAGCGCGCTGGTCACAGGTAGAAAACCTACTGCACTATCGAATGCTCGACGTATCGGCCTGGAAACTTGTGATGAATAACAAATATCAGCTTATGTACCAAAAGAAAAATGTTCACCGGGCTATGGACGATATAAGAGAATCAATCGCCGAACTTAAGCTGTACATGGGTAAAATAGTCTAGGTCTGTTGTGTCCACAGGCTTGTGGCTTTGCCACATATGCATCTCAGGGTATTATAATCGCCATGAATCACAAAGAAGTAGAAGAGTACGTCCTATCCATGCCGAATGCAATGTTGACTTACCCGTTTGGAAAAGAAGTAGCAGTTTATAAAGTTGGCGACAAAATGTTCGCGCTCATTAGTGAAGGCGCAGATCCGGTAAGAATAAGTCTAAAATGCGATCCGCTGCTAGCAGAGACATTGCGCGAAAAATACGAAACCGTACTGCCGGGGTATCATCTTAATAAAAAACATTGGAATACACTCATCTTAACCGGCCAGCTTCCTTGGGATGAAGTTCAAGGATTAATTCGACATTCGTACGAGTTAGTTACGGCAGCTTAACTACATCGATGTGGTTATAAGCTTCGCTAACAATTGATTTAAGAGTCTTCGTATCCGCCCTACTATTGATGCTTCGAAGCGATTGTTTATAGGTATTAATCTTTGCGCTTACTTGAGTATTAAATTCATCATCAAACCGGTTACCGGCAATTGCTGACTTGAGGAGGGCGTCAACCTTGGTATCTTGGAGTGTTTTTGACCGTTTGGCTGCATCCTTAAGGCCATATTTCTTCACGATGTAGTCGTTTGTCGCCTTGTTGTCGCTTGCAAGGAATTGATTCATTGATGACGCCTGGTTGAGGAGGTTGTCAGTTCGGGCAGATTCAACCGCGGTCGCTGCCCAGCGTTGGAGATCTTGCTGTTTTGCGCTCAAGGAAAGTAAATCGTTTTGCAGATTTGGTGCGCTAAACATGAGCTTGAAAATCAGCACAACTATTAGGCTAATACCGGCTATAAACCCTATCAGCATAATTAGGTTCTTGCCTTTCAAGTTGAACTTACCTCCAGGAGTCTTCTTGGTGCCGTCTGGATTGTAGTTATCGAGATAAGCGAGTGCGTCTTCTGGTCTGGGTAGTGCCATTGTGTCATTTAACCATAAACACCTCGAGTAATAAACTCTCGCTGTATTGAAAAGCTGCCGTTGCGCTATACTTGGTGCATGGCTATAAATAAAAAGTCTTTTGCTTATACTCTACGCAAATACGATGTGCAGTACGAGGCTGTGGCGCTATTTGCTTGTTTCTGGGGCTTGGTGCTAGTGGTGTTGTTCTGGGGTGATGCTAGGAGCGGTGAGGGTTCGGAGGAAAATCTTGAGTATGCTGGATTGCTTACCGTTTTATTCTTTACTGCAATGAGTTTGCTAAAAATTACTATAAAACTCCGAGCCTACAAATCTTCTCGACGGCACTGAGCTGCTGGTATTGGGGGTGCGTGAAAATATTTACTTGCACACTTTTTAGCACTACAAGCTAGACTATAGGTATGGATGCTGTAGAGGACATTAAGCAGAGGCTCAATATTGAAGACGTGGTAGGGGAATATGTTGAGCTAAAAAGATCTGGCCGGAATTACAAGGGCTTAAGTCCCTTTACTTCAGAAAAAACCGCCAGTTTCATGGTGAGCCCCGAAAAGCAAATCTGGCATGATTTTTCTAGTAACAAAGGGGGGACGATGTTCACCTTTGTTATGGAAATGGAGGGGGTCGACTTTAAGGGCTCAATAGAGATTTTGGCTCGTAAGGCTGGGTTGGACTTAAGTCTCTATCAGCGCGGCAGTGGTAAGACTGCCAAACGGCGTGAGCGAGCACTGCAACTGCTTGAGTTGGCGACAACGTACTACCAGCATGTTCTGTTAAAGAACGAAACTGCACTCAAGTACCTTCGACAACAGAGAAAATATAGTAAAGAGACAATTGCACAATTTCGTTTTGGTTACGCGCCAGATGGCGGTAGGGCACTAGGAGATTATCTTGTTAAAAAAGGGTTCACCGTATCTGAAATGTTCGATGCTGGGTTGATAACAAAACGACGTAATGGCAATGGAGATATGTTTCGCGGCAGAATCATGCTGCCGTTAAGTAACGGCCAAGGTCAAGTAGTTGGATTTACCGCGCGTATCTTGCGCGACGAACCAAATGCACCAAAGTATATAAATACTCCCACAACACTTGTATACGACAAGGGCCGGCAGCTGTACGGATTACACATGGCAAAACAAGCAATCAGGACTGCTGGATTTGTAGTGGTGGTTGAGGGGAATTTAGACGTTGTAGCCTCTCACCAAGCGGGGGTTGAGAATGTTGTAGCGGTTGCCGGGACGGCTTTGACGCTTGATCATCTTAAGTCTTTGTCCCGATTGACCGACGACGTCCGTTTTGCGTTTGACCAAGACCGAGCTGGGGTGGCTGCAACTGAGCGTGCGATACCTATAGCGCAAGGGCTTGGACTCAAGCTGTCCATCATTGATGTACCAAATGGTAAGGACCCAGATGAGCTCATTAAACAAGATCCAAAAATATGGCAGCGCGTCACGCAAAAAAGTCTGTACGTTATGGATTGGATTATCTCCTACTATAGTGGTTTGCATAACTTGGAAAGTGCACAAGGCAAGACGTCGTATAGTTCAGAGATTATAGCCGCTATTCGACGCTTGCAAGATCCTGTTGAACAGGAGCATTACCTACAAGTGGTTTCGAATCAATTGGGGGTTAGCATCGACAGTATCAAGCGCAAGTTTATGGCATCCAAAACAGAGGTAAGGCCTGTTCGTAAAAAAAGTGTTCAGCCTGACAAAATTGTAAAATCCGAGGAACTAGAACTAGATAAAGTACAAGATCAGATACTTGCTTTATTGTTTATGTCACCGTGGTTAAGAGATCGTGTGAATGAGCAGGATTTTGTAGGAGATGAGCGTCGGTCGTTAATAAGTATTCTTGCTAGACACGTTGGCCCCAAGGAAACCATTGACCGAAAAGACTTGCAACAGATAGAAGACTATGCAAAAATCATTGCATTCAAGGGTGAAGAGCTCTACGGCAACTTTGAGAAGTCTGCGCGTGAAGAAGAGTTATCCGCATTACTGCGTCACCTAAAAGCTGATAGAAAGCAGCGAAACCTACAAACAATACATCAAGCCATCGCCAAAGCTGAGGAGGAGCAAAATATTGCTGAACTCACCAAGCTGTTGGCGGCATATAATCAGCGATTACGCGAGGAGTAGACGTGGGAGAAGATAAGAAAAAGAAGAAGGCTGCCGAGCCTGATATTGAAGCGTTAGAAAAGTTAAAGGCTGGACTGGTTGAAAAAGCTAAAAAGAAGGGAACTATTGATCAGGCAGATATATTAAAGCAAATTGCCGACACGCCTGAAAACAGTGATGTTCTGGATGCTTTATATCAAGAGCTCGATGATGCCGCAATTGAAATAGTTGGTCGTATTGCCAGCGAGGACGAGTCGGATGATTGGGAGCCGGAAAGTGAAGAAGATTTAATTCAGCCAAACGACGCCTTCATTGACGATATTGCTGATGATTCAGTACGACTATATTTGCGCGAAATAGGTAAGATCCCGCTCCTTACGCCTGAAGAAGAGTTGGCATTAGCTAAAAAGGTAGTTGCCGGCAATAAGAAGGCTAAAGATAAGATGGCAGAGGCAAACATGCGATTGGTGGTTTCTATCGCCAAGCGATATGTGGGTCGCGGGTTGGATCTACTTGACCTTATTCAGGAGGGCAATACAGGTCTATTGCGTGCAGTAGAAAAGTTCGATCCGGACAAAGGCTTTAAGTTTTCAACCTATGCTACATGGTGGATTCGGCAGGCGATTACTCGCGCAATTGCTGATCAAGCGAGAACTATTCGCATTCCAGTACACATGGTTGAAACCATCAACAAACTCCTTCGAACGCAGCGGCGACTTACCCAGGAGCTGAATCGTGAACCAACGAATGAAGAGTTGGCTAAAGAGATGGAGATTGAAGTAGAAAAAGTCGAACACATCATGAAGATCAAGCAAGATATTTCATCGCTTGATGCGTCAGTGCGCGATGACGAAGAAGACTCTGTGCTCGGAGACTTTATCGAAGATGAAGACACGATTTCGCCAGAGGAATCCGCAACAGGGCAGCTACTCAAGGAGCACGTCAAAGACATGCTTGGAGTGTTGAGTGAGCGAGAGCAAAAAATCCTTAAACTACGGTTTGGTCTTGAAGATGGCAAAAGCCATACTCTTGAAGAGGTTGGACAAGAGTTCAATGTTACTCGTGAGCGTATTCGACAAATAGAGGCAAAGGCGCTCGCTAAGCTTCGAAAGCATAAAGACGCAAAGAAATTACACGACTACATCAAGTAGTTTTTAGTGTACTTGCAAGTTTTTCAAGCTGCTGTTCGAGTTCGACGATGCTGCCATTGTTGTATAGGTATCGATCGGCAATGGCAATGGGGCCGCCTTTGTTCATAGTCTCAACTTCATTGATTTCACGATCAATAATTTCTTGCGGGGTATATATGCGACCATCTTTGCGATTTAGCACCCGTTGGTGGCGAATTTTGCGATCTGCAATTAGTGCTACCACCAGTAATTCTTGACCAAATACGCTTCGTAGGTAGGTATACTCTGGCCAGCTATACAGTCCATCAAAAACAACGATTTGCTCACCACGATCGAATAATTCACGTGCCTTATTCGTAGCTCGTTTTGCTAGCACGGCCGCACCTTCTTTGTTGCGCATATCTTGTCGTACGAATATCTCATCCTTAACACGATCAAGCCCTCGACGCTCAACTTCTTCGTACACCATGCCACCGAAGTAAACTTCCGGAAAGCCTAAGTTAGTAAAATACGTAACAGCAGTTCCTTTGCCTGAGCCCATCATGCCGACAAATGCGATAATTTTTTGCATCGTTCACATTGTAGCAGATGTAATCAGTGCAAAGTTTGGCTGCGTGTCTAATAGAATACTGCTAAAATAAACAAACATGAGTACAAAGAGGGTAGTAGTAATTGGGGCGGGATTTGTCGGTATGGCAACGGGTGCCTATCTAGCAAAGGCCGGATACGACGTTACTATAATTGAAAAGAACAAGGTAGCCGGTGGGGTATCGCAGACGATAAAGAAGAAGGGCTTCACCTTTGATATCGGACCAAACTGGTACATGCTCCCAGATATCTATGAAGGGTTCTTTAATGATTTTGGTACCAGTGTCGAGCAGCAATATGGAATCAACCAGGCCCTACCCTCATTCAAGCTATTTACGCATGAGACTGACTATGCGGTAACAACGTGGCCGGAAGTAGGTGATCTATTTGATTCCTTAGATCCGGGTTCAGCAAAGCGACTCGAGAGATTGCTACATGATGCTGAGGGAAAGTATGATGCGCTTTTGACAGGCAAAAGCTCCAGGGGTCGAGGGCTTTTGCGTCGTAAACGAAACTTTGCTCAGCTAATACAATCCGTCACAAAAAATCAGGATTTGCAGCATATCCTTGCCTTTCCGTCGGTTTTCTTAGGTTCACCTCCTACTAGATTGAGTGACTCTTATGAATGGCTCGTGTACGCAGGTCTGGCACAAGGTACATGGCACCCTAAAGGTGGTTTCGGCTCAGTTGTAAAGGCTGTTCAGTCAATTGCCAAAAAAGCTGGTGTAGCGTTTATGTTTGGGAGTCCAGTCGATAAAATTGAATACGATCATAAACAAGTTACAGGGGTGGTGGTTGCCGGAAAGACCATAGACTGCGATTTGGTTATAGCTAACGCAGATATGCATCATGTTGAGACCGCGCTGCTTGGTACAGACGCCCAATCGTATGATGCCGCGTATTGGCAGTCGAGGCCTGTTTCGTCATCGGCGTTGGTGGCATGTTTGGGGGTTAAAAGGCGGTTGCCTGGATTAGTCCATCACAATCTTCTGTTCGATGTCAGTTGGGAGCAGCATCTTGCCGAGGTATATGAGCAGGGCGCGTGGTCTGCAAAGCCGACAATCTACCTTACAAATCCATCCAAAATTGATCCTTCGTTGGCGCCGAAGGGCATGGAGTCTCTTCTCCTATTTGCGCCTATGGCAGGCGGAGTGCAGCCGACCGAAGAGCAGATTGAGCGAACTACGCTTTCGATGATTGGCAGAATCCAAGAAGAGGTTGGTTACGAATTTATAAATGATATTGTTGTGGCAGAGGTTAAAACGCATGATTATTTCGTCGACACACACAACGCTTATAAAGGTAATCTCTTTGGAGTGAGTAGTATGGGTATGCACCCGGAGGCCAGCGAGGTAGCAATCAGGAGCAAACGACTTAAAGGGCTATATTACCTAGGTCAGGATGCACTATATGGAAGTGTGGCACCGTTGCTCGGCGGGAAGCTAGCAGCGGGCTTGCTTGATAAAGCATAAGATTGACAAAATAGCATAAGCATGCTAGGATTCAATTATCTACATTAGATACTCTAGTAAAACAAAAATAAAAGGAAAAACAGATGTCGCACGAGTCTAACCCGCAGCAACCTGAACAAGCTAAGGAGCGTTCCAATAAAACCCGTAATCGCAACGGAGTCCTTGCTGCGGTTGCTATGGGGGCCGTCGGCCTATGGACTGCCTTAACAGGCGGTAACCATGACCAAGTTCCACTCAAGCCAACCACAACCGCTGAGGCAAAAGCTGCTACGAGCGATATCACTAGCAACGGAGAAGTTGCAGTTGGCTCAGGACAGGTGGCCACTAAGCTTTCCGGTGGGGTTGAAATATCCACCCAACCAAGTATTGAACGCCCAGTTGCCACTCCAGAACAAGCTGAGCAGATTATAGGACTTGCCAGAACACTTGATATTGCGAACAAAAGCGGCGATGGACACTCGGTGGCACCTGAAGGAGACGGTGATCATGTGATCGTCGGCGGATGGTTTGATACTGGTAAAGATGGCGGACGACTACGCTATGACCTCGTTTTTCCTAGTTCAACTGCTGAGGTAGAAGACGTTACTCGAGTACGGGTTATAAGTGAGGCTCCCGGAAAAGCTGCGGTGTCTTCTGAGTTTAATCGAACCGAGGCAGGCTGGACGGCTAGCGAGCTCGTCGACGGAAAGTCCGGTGATTTTGCAATCGATACCGTACTTAGTGCTGCCACGGAAGCCGTGGACCAGGGCTATACGCACAATTCAGCGCATAGTCGGTAAGCGCACCCTACGCACTGACGCCGCCTATTCTATGTAGTTTGCGAGCGCCTTGTCGAATGATGAGGTACAGTACTGCTGCATAGAGTGCAAATAACCAGTCAAGAGCATCAATGGAAGCTGTATTAAGATACGTTTGTAAAAACGGCACATACACTATTGCTGCAACGCAACAAAGTGATACTGCGAAGGCTACAATGAGGTGTTTATTTTTGAATAGATAGCCAGAGAGAATACGATTACGAGTGCGCCTGGACAGTATGTTGGCAAACTGGCACAAAATTATCGTGACGTAGGTTATTGTTGTTGCTGATACATATATAGCTGACGATTTACTGAGGGTGTCAGGTGTTAAACCATGTCGAAGTGTGTAGAGTAGATAATTGCCGTAGGCTAACCCACCCATCAGCAAACCACTTCCTACGACATCCAGGATCGCCCTTGGGCTGAAGATGTGGTTATTAAGTTCGCGCGGTTGATCATGCATAACGTCTTCTTCCGGAGGGTCCCACCCTAATGCAGCAAGTGGAAAAAGCTCACCGACAAGGTCAATAGCCAGTATTTGTACCGCTGTTATAGCTAGTGGTATTCCGTATACGTGGCTGAGCGCTAGGCTGATAAGGACTACAGTTAACTCACCAAAATTTGAGGTGATACAAGAAAGAATGGTTTTGCGAATGTTCTGAAAAATGACCCGACCTTCTTGTATGGCACCGACGAGAGTATGAAAACTATCATCTAGCAGCACGATGTCACTTGATTGCTTGGCGACATCCGTCCCCGTTTTACCCATAGCTACACCAATGTCTGCACGTTTTAGGGCAGGGGCGTCGTTAATGCCATCACCCGTTACTGCCACTACCTTTCCCAGGTGCTTTGTTAGCTGCACGATACGCAATTTGTCTTCCGGGGCTACTCGCGAAAATATTGTTCCGCCGTCACTTACAAGGTGAGCCACTTGATGGTCGCTGAGTTTACGTAGCTCCTCATCGGTTATGACTGTCAGGGATTGGGCTTTTGCGGCAAGTCCGGCTTTAAGGGCTATTGCTTTGGCGGTGAGTGCGTTATCGCCGGTGATGATAGCTACCGGTATATGTGCATTCTTACTTGCGAGCATCGCTGACGAAACCTCATCGCGGGGTGGGTCTATCATGCTTGCTATGCCGAGAAAGGTTAGTTCGTTTTCAATGCTGCTGTGTTTAGTTGTTTTGAAGCTAGAGTTTGCGGGTAGTGGCTTGAATGCATATGCCAAGTTGCGCATAGCATTTTTGGCATTTGCATCACAGTAGGCAGTTATTTTTTTCTTAAGATCATTGGTTAGTTTTTGCGTGCGTCCGTTCATCCATATGTGCGTACATACGGCTAAGATATTCTCGGGTGCGCCCTTGCTAAATAGGTAACGCTGATTATTGTAGTGTCGTACTGAGCTCATTCGTTTTCTTCCGGAGTCAAAAGGGAACTCCCGGAGTTCTTTGTGGTGATTATTTAGTGTATCTGCATCGATCCCTGCTTTATGAGCGAGCGTTATGAGGGCGCCTTCGGTTGGGTCTCCAAGGCAGTACCAATTAGCATGTTCTTTGTCTGGCGCATGGATAGAGGCATTGCTAGCGAAAATACCGGTAGCAAAGAATAATTTAAGCTCTTCTAGTTGTCTTTCGTGCAGCGGCTGTCTTTTGCTCGTTTGGATTTCTCCAGTTGTTTCATAGCCAGTGCCGGTTACGTGATATACGGCATTTGCGATCCAAAGCTGTTGAACGGTCATTTCGTTTTTCGTAAGCGTACCAGTTTTATCGGTCAGGATGATGCTTGTTGCACCGAGGGTTTCAACTGCCGACAGTTTCTTCACTAAAGCGCGAGCATTAGCGAGCTTATTTGCGGCTTGGGCGAGTGATACATTAATTTCTGCCGGTAACCCTTGCGGTATCATCGCACTGGCAATACCAATCGCGAAAATAAACGCTTCCTTTGCCGCCAAATCTGCTTGTAGTGCTACAAGTACCAGTAGCCCACCGATCAAAATGGTGCCCTGCGTTAGTCGCATAGCGAGATGGTTCATCTCTTTTTGGAGTGGGCTAAGATCTGATTTGGTTTCTTGGCTGAGGCTGGCTATGCGCCCCAGTTCGGTATCCATACCGGTAGCGATCACAACTGCCACTCCGTTGCCTCTTGCGACGGTAGTGCCCATAAACACAAGATTGTGTCTGAGTGGAAGCTCAACCGGCTCACTTATTTCGTGCGTAAACTTCTTTGACGGATTACTTTCACCAGTTAGGGCAAAATCATTCGTAAACAATTCAGTTTCTTCAATTAGCCTTGCGTCTGCGGGCACTGAATCACCTTCGTCTATACGTATTATGTCGCCCGGTACGAGTTCCTCGGAAGCAACTTCAATTAATGTACCGTTTCGGATTACCTTTGCCATCGGTACGACTAGCTTCTCCAGAGATTCCATGAGGCGCTCGGCTTTATGTTCTTGGAAGTATCCAATGCTGGCATTAAGTACGACAATAATCAACAATATGATGCTCGTCCTTCGATCTCCTAGATATAAGGAAATAATCGAACTGATAATTAACAGGATTATCATTAGGTCTTTGAGCTGTCGTAAAAAACGAACAATCGCGCGATCTTTTTTTGTTCGCTCAAGTCGATTCTTGCCATATTCGAACTGTCTGTGGGCGGCATCGGCAGTTGTTAAGCCTGTTTTTGCACTTTTGTAACTTGCAAGTACCATCTTTGGTGCAGACATGTACTCGGCTTTGTTTGAAGAACCTATATTTCCCATAGTTTTACGCTTATGTATATCTTACCAGAGCCCGGCCACTCGAAACAGGGAAGATTAAAAAGCATAAACAGATTGACTAAAGGTCAATTAAATGGTAATATTTAAGGAGTAAACCAAAAAATAAACATATGATTGAACAATCAGAGACCATCACAGAACAAGTGCCCGAAAATGCCAGGCCTTTTCCGCACGCAGAAACACGTCAGCTATTGCACGATCAAAAGACCACACTAAGCCTTAGGCCCGATGCAAGTATCGGGGTAATTGAGTTTAAGGACGGTTCTGATAGTACTGTCAGAATGAGTATCCACGGTTCTGTCACTGGCTTGGGAGAAGATGGCAGTTCGGTCCTCATTGCTTCTAGGGATTATAGAGACCGAAAAAATAATCCTAAAAAAGCAGTTTATGTAGTACGGGCAATTCAGGACGAAAAAGGTACCTGGCGCCCTCGTGGTATTGCGGAACCAATTGATGATAAGTTTCGCTCGTTTGATGGTAGGAAAAGGTTTCGCACATTCGCCACTGATGACGGTGTGGCGACCGGACTGCGTGCTCGCCGGAGTGGCGATCGAGTTGTGCTCTATGCACTTGCGGACGCCGAGCTCACCGCCAGCTCTGAAAAATTGCGGCACAGGCTGCAGCGCGTAGGTTCAGCGGCTGTTGAAGCTAGCGAGAAGGTTACGAGCAAAACTGCGGGAATTGGCGGAGTTCTCGCCGTGGCAGCGCTCGCAACGCTAGCACCTGGCAAAGGCTTGCTTGATAGGGTGGAAGATCCCTTTGTAGATGCTGAGGCTAGAACCGAACAGCTTGTTAACGGTCAACGATTTACACAAGGCGACCTTATATATGAGTATTTGCATTCTGACGGCGAAATGGGGTTATTTGCTCATGTGCCAGAACTTGATCAGTTTAAAAATATGACTCCCGCTGAGCTAGAAACCTCGAAAGATAGAATTGCACAGGTGGCGCGCGAGACTGGACAGCCAGTTTTGTCAGACATACTCAAGGAGGATTCGGCAAAGTATGAGTCAGAAGATGCTGCAATTGATCGAGTGGCACGCGTATTTGGTGAACTTGACGATAATAATGTAAGCGGAATCGAAAAGCGCGCTCAGGAGACCATACGAGACAACCCAGACCAGTACATTACACAAACAGAAGTCGATGGTGTAACCGAAGCTATAGAACGTTCAAGAAACCCGCAGGAACTACGTGAAGCACTTGAGGCAACGCTCGCGTTTTATGGAAAGAAAATAGACACGAGTGACGTTGGTGATGACATGGGGAACGCAAAGAGAATTAGTCGCTCGATCCTAACAGTGCTGAGCAGCTTACCTCGAGATTTTGTGCGTGAGCATGCAAAATTCGAGACCATTATTCTTGGAGATGTTTCCGACCATGCTTCGATACAGGACACTGCATTTCTCAAAATACAAGGTCTATATAACGGAAAAGATATTATTCTGCAGGTACATAATAGCGACTTGTTAAATGGATCGGCGGCCGTACAAATGCTTGATTCACCAGGCGAACTGATGGAGGCTAATTTTGCCCATGAACTCTCGCACTCGCTAGATTTAGATGTGTTGCCGAGTGCTCCTGAGGGTAGCGACGGTAGTGCTTTAGAATTCGTACGACATACAGCAAGTTACTTATTTGGATCACCAAGTAGGGCGTCGATTTACACGCTTATAGCTAGCAGCGAAGATATGCCCATGGATGGGCAACTTGAGCATATTGCCGAAACTATGGGTGGGGCAATAAATGATAATATTGCCCATCCGGACATGGTTCGGCAGTTTGATTCACGTCTTAATGCCCAGAGACTGCAAACACTTGCACAGATCGAAATTATGTATCCAGGGGCTACCGAAGTATTACTTACCCGAAACGGCACAACTAGTAACAGTAGTATGGAAACTATAATAAACTTAATCCAATATGGGCTAGCTGCAAAGGTTTTTGAAGCTGCCTTTGCCGATACTCGCGCAGCAGCACGGCTCCGCCGCAGGGTTCGGCAAATAATGGCAAAAGCAAACTCGTCCAAGAAATAACAGGTATTAGTAGCTAGCGCACATCTGTTGTCGTATACTACAAGCAGATGAGTACAGCCAAAAAAACCCTGGCAATAATCGACGGAAAATCAGTATTTTACCGTGGATACTATGCGATGCCGTATTTGAGTACCAAGGACGGCACGCCTACCGGTGGGGTATTTGGCTTTGCTGTTTTAGCGCTCGAGATTATCAAGCAGCTTAAGCCGGATTATGTATGTGTTGCTTGGGATAAACCCAAGACAAACATTCGATCCCGTCTTAAGCTTTATCCGCAATATAAGGCCAACCGTAAACCGGCTCCGCCTGATTTTTACCTACAAATTCCGATACTCCACGAGCTACTAGAGGCGTTCGGGTGGCCCTTATACGAACTGGACGACTACGAGGCAGACGACATAATGGGGACGTTGGCGATGCAAGCTACAAAGGCGGGCATCAACACTGAGCTGATCACTGGCGATTTGGATATGCTGCAGTTGATTGATGATGGCGTGAAAGTCTTTACCATGAAAAAAGGTTTAAGTAATGTTGAGCGCTTGAACCCAGCGAGTTTTGAAGATAAATATGGCATCAAAGTGGAGCAGTTTATCGACCTCAAGGCTTTAAAAGGAGATAGTTCAGATAATATCCCAGGGGTTGCCGGTATTGGCGAAAAAACAGCTGTAGAATTATTGAAGACCTACAATGATCTTGATGGTATTTACGAAAATATTGAACTCATAAAAGATGCGGTCAAAAAGAAGCTTATTGCGGGTAGGGATATGGCGTATCTTAGCAAGCAATTAGTAACCATAATGTGTGATGCTCCTATAAAGCTGGATCTCAAAGCCATGGACGTCAACAAGCTAGATACGGCCGAGCTTGCCAGTTTGCTACGCAAGCTGGAATTCCGATCGCTCCTAAAACAGCTGCCCGAAGGAATGCAATCAGAGACTCCTGATACTCCTGAAATGTCCGGCACTACACTCAAAATAGGTAAAAATACGGTCATAGATGATCCGGCAAAAATTGGCCATATTAAGCTGACAGGGCAAAGGTTGTTTGTGCATACAAGGTGTGCAGGAGCGCACGGGCGAAATCCGCAGCTAATTATCGTCGCGTCGAGTTCCAAAGACGTATACGCCCTGGACATGACCAAGCTCACTACCCAAGACATATCTGCCATCCCGCAGCTTAGCGACTCTAAGGTGCAAAAAATTGGCTACGACATTAAGAGTGACATTAAGTGCCTATACGATATGGGGATCAACTTGATTCCAGTTGGTCACGATGTGTTAGTTGGCTCGTTTTTAATAAACGCCTTGCGCCGAGAGACGACCCTCACTGAGTTAGCAGAGAATGATCTCGGATTTGAGGGTGCTTCTTTTGAAGACTTGGACACTGAAGGCTTGATGTCGCGCGCAGCGGAGTATATCGCCGTTATAGAAGCGCTATATCATCAGCAAACGCACCAACTTAAGGACATGCCTAAAGTCGCAAAAGTAGCTGAAGAAATCGAATGGCCGGTTATTCCAGTATTGGCGCGCATGGAGTATCGTGGAATTGAGCTCGATATTGAACAGTTGAAGAAGCTTGGTGAAAAGCTGAGTGATCGAATCTCAGACTACGAACAAGAAATATACGGTTACGCTGACCAGGAGTTTAATATTGCAAGTCCTGCCCAACTTTCTGACATCTTATATACTAAGCTCAATTTGCCGACAGAGTTTGTGAAGAAGGGAAAAACTGGCGTATATTCCACGGCTGCCAACGAGCTTGAACGTCTAAAGGATCTGCACCCGATTATTAATAAGATCACCCAGTATCGGGAGGTAACCAAGCTTAAAAATACATACGTGGATACATTGCCGAGTCAGGTAGATCAAGATTCGCGTGTGCATACGACCTACAATATGGCTACCGCTCCAACTGGACGCCTCAGCTCCGTGGACCCAAACCTGCAAAATATCCCTATCCGAACAAGCTTGGGCAGAGAAATAAGAAAAGCATTTGTGGCAAAAAAGGGCCACATGTTTGTATCGGCTGATTACTCCCAATTTGAGCTAAGACTGGCTGCGTACTTGGCGAATGACAAGGGGTTGATGAAGATCTTCAATGATGGAACTGATGTTCATACGGTTACAGCCGCACAGGTTTTTGGCATACCCGAGGATAAGGTTGACAAAGAGCATCGACGGGCAGCAAAGGTGGTTAATTTTGGGATTATTTATGGTATGAGTCCTCATGGTCTGAGTGTGGCTACTGGTATGACGGTTGCTGAGGCAAAGGACTTTATTGACAAGTACTTTGAACTACGCAGGCCCCTGCTTGACTATATGAATCTGCTAAAAACACAAGCCAAGGAGAAGGGGTATGTCGAGACGCTCTTTGGTCGGCGACGTCCTACGCCAGATGCAAAATCGAGTAACTATATTGTTCGATCTGCTGCAGAGCGCGCGGCGATCAATATGCCTATTCAGGGCACCGAGGCGGATTTGATGAAGATGGCGATGGTTAAACTTGATGACAAACTTGATGACGACTGTCAGCAGCTTTTGCAAGTACATGATTCTGTGCTTGTTGAGTGCCCTAAGCAGAAAGCAGAGGCTGTCTCAGCACTTATGAAAGAGACACTTGAGAATGTTTACAGGCTGCCAGTCAAGTTAGCAGTTGATGTACATATGAGCAGGGACTGGGGTGACCTCTAGTTTGTCTGCATCGCAACAGAGCACTGACCCGGGATAGGCTAACCTATGAATACTGATAGACCCCACACTCCATCGGAAGTCTTGCGTGATCCAGAGCTTGCACTGAATGCTCTCGGTCCGAACGGGCCTGGGGCTATGCAAATATATCCTTTCTTCCACGGGCTCGCGCTGACAGATATGCAACGCGAAATTCAAGACCCTACAAGGGTATACTGGGAGCCTGCTGCCGATCCAAAACCAAATGCCAGGGGTATAGTGGTCGCGCAGAATTTTGATGTCTTCGCGCTGAGAATTGGGGCTGGGGATCAGAGACCATTTGATCGACTATCTGCAACCATGCGCGCAAAACAACGAATTGTGCAATTTGTTCACAACCTGTCGGTTGTGTTTCCTTCACTTGCAGCGTGGGAGCCTACCGAGCTTGGTCTGCACCGCTATTACGACGAGGATGTGGGTATAAGCTTTCATCGTGATAACCGTAGGTTTGTTGGGGTAATAGCAATCCTGAGTGTCTTGCATAGAAGCGAACTAAAGATACGACAGGATGAGCGTGACACCAGCATACAGCGGTTCAGGACCTATCCTGGTTTGCTAACATTATTGCGTGCATCGTATTTGATTCCAGATATGCCAGAATTACTATGTCCGGATCATGAGATCGCCGATTTAGATGCGTCAGGACGTGTTTCGATGCAGTTACGACAGAACAATCGTCCTGAAGAGGTCGTGGAGGGATTTAATTTTGCTAACTGGCAGCCAGATCAGCCGCATTAAATTCATCAATAATTTCTACATGTCCAGCCACATCATGAACCCGAAGAATTTGAGCGCCAGCTTGCAAGGCAATTCTGGCGGCAGCAATATTTTTCTCGATACTCATGCGGTCATCGCCCAAGAAGCGTTTACGAGAGTAGCCGATGAGCGTTGTGTATTCGGGTATGTAAATGCCAATTTCAAGCGCCAGCCAGTTGGCGTCGGGAGTTTTCCCGAAACCTATACCCGGATCAAGAATAATATCTTCTTTTTTGAATCCATGCATTTCGAGATCTTGTGCAATACTTCGTAAATCGAGCACTATTTCTTTTAGTTCTGCGATTGGTTTAACTTTGTGTGCAGTTTGGATTGCGTAGTTTTTTGGTAAGTGGCTCGCGATTACTTTAATGGCGGTTTGCTGTCGAGCGGCACCTACAGCACTAAGCATAAGAGGATTGGTCATGCCGGTTACGTCATTGATGATAAATGCACCAAACCCCGTAGCGCGGCGGACGTTCTCTGGGTGATAGGTGTCGAAGGAAATTCTGCCAGGAAAACGAGGAATTAGCTCACCAAGCACTGTTTCTACACGTCGCCATTCTTCATCGGAATCTACTGGAGTGGCACCTGGTCTGGTAGACTCACCACCTATATCCACATAGGTTGCTCCATCGAGAAATAATTGCTCGGCATGCTCCATGGCTTTTGCGGCATCATAGTTTTCGCCACCATCACTAAAACTATCTGGTGTGACGTTTACAATTCCCATGAGCTCGCGCATGTGATTATATTAACAAACATATAGGGAGGTAGACATGAGCGAGATTACAACTACTATGCAAGCGGAAATCAATGCGTATGCAGCAGAACTCCAGCGGTTCTGCGAGGAACGCAATATACCCACTAACTCCGACTGGTTTTCGGAGCCAGACCACATTGCGTTTAAGGCAGCCGATACGAAAGATTTTGATAAACTCATCGAATCGTTTAAGCCCCTCTCCTCGGAAATAAGTTGCATCGAAATGGATGAACGTCGTCTCGCGACAGCGCGACTTATTTCTGGCTTAAAGGTGGGAGAATTTGGGAAAGTCTATGTAGTTGAGCTTATGGAGCCGCGACCAGAAAAAGTTGGTAACGACGTTGTCGGGCTTGAGCACATGGAGTTCTTGTATCCATTCTTTAGTAGGGTGGAAAGTACGCTAGAGCTAGCTGGCGTTCGAACCCAACGCCAGGGCAATAGCGGACATAACTGGGTTAATGTCGTTATTAACCCGGCTGGTCAGGAGGTAAAGTTTAACGATAAGTTGCTATCCGAGACAGTTGCAGAGGAAGTTGAACGAGGCGAAACAGAGGTGATTTATGAAAATAAAGATAGTTAATACATCGAAACATCCATTGCCAAGCTATCAGACTAGTGGAGCGGCGGCGGTTGATTTACGCGCAGCCTTACATGAGCCAGTTGTGCTTAAGCCTGGACAGCGGTTACTAGTTCCGACGGGCATACATCTGGAATTGCCAATTGGCTATGAGGCGCAGTTGCGTCCAAGAAGTGGTTTGGCACTGAAGCACGGCTTGTCTTTGGTGAATACGCCCGCCACGATAGATAGCGACTACAGAGGGGAAATTCAGGTTATTATGATAAACCATGGCCAGGATGAGTTTGTTATTAAGGACGGTGAGCGTATCTGCCAGATGGTAATCGCGCCCTGTTTGCAGGTTGAGTGGGAAGAGGTTGACAGCATCAATGACAATACGCAACGCGGTAAACAGGGATTTGGTCATACCGGTCGGTGAGTATGCGTGCGATAATCTTCGACTGTTTTGGAGTACTAACAAGCTCTGCTTTCTTGGAGTTTCTTGCAACTCTACCAGACGAAAAAGTTGAGATAGCGCGTTCTCTTAACTATCAATCTGACGCAGGCCAGATAACACAAAAAGAGTACTTTAATCAGTTGGCAGTGCTTGCTAACACCTCAGCCGAAGAGGTTCAGCATCGGCTACTGAGACGTGGAGATAAGAACATGCCACTACTTTCCTTCATTGGTGAATTAAGCCAAAGTTACGCAATAGGTTTATTAAGTAATGTGGCTAGTGATTGGATACGGCAGGCATTCTTATCCCGTGATGAACAGGGTTTGTTTGATGACATACTACTTTCTTATGAAGTTCACCTTGTAAAGCCGCAACCAGAGATTTACTTACTTGCGGCACGCCGCCTTGGCTCTAATCCTGGCGATTGCGTAATGATTGATGACAGCCAAGTTAACTGTAAAGCTGCCGAGCAGGTAGGGATGAAGTCGATACAGTATCAAAATTTTGTCCAGTGTAAGCGTGAACTAAGTTTGTTATTAAAACGCTAGCCCCCTAGGCGATTCTGATAGTGATTCGAAATTTGGCAGGAATCTTTGCGGCTGCTGAAAGTTCAGCCATTCGCATATGAATTTCTTGTGCAAGTGGCGCGTTAGGCACGGTGATTAAATAATCTCGACTTCTTTTTTGGACAGACACAGTAAACGACGGGTAGTTCGTTTTGCACCAAGAGGCAATCTCCTGAATTTCTGTAGGTCGTCGTAGTTTTCTTGCCCTCAGGAGCTTATCAAGATCTTCCATGCACTAAGTGTACGATACAATAGGTGGATGCCAGAGCTTCCAGAGGTTGAGACCGTTCGCATGGGGTTGGAGCGACTAATCGTTGGCCAAAGTATCGAGCAGATATCTGCCGACACGGCAAAGTCTTTTCCCAATGCCCCCGAAGATGTTAATCAATTTGTCATTGGCGCCAAAATTATCAAAGTTAGGCGACGCGCAAAAGTACTAATGATAGATCTTGATAGCCACTATAGCTTAGTCGTGCATCTGAAAATGACCGGTCAGTTGGTTTATGTGGGCAAGGAACGTTTTGGGGCGGGGCACCCTAATGATAGTTTGATTGGAGATCTTCCAGATCGTTCGACAAGGGTAATTCTGCAGTTCAAGAAGGGCGCAAAGTTGTATTTTAATGACCAGAGGAAATTTGGCTGGATGTTACTTATGCCAACCGTGGAAGTGCAGGAGCTGAAATTTTTTAAGAAAGTTGGCCCGGAGCCACTTGCCTCGACCACTACCAAGGCAATTTTCATAGCGCGCATACGCCGCCGTAAGGGGACGTCAATCAAAGCTGCCTTGCTTGATCAAACGGTCATTGCAGGTGTGGGCAATATCTATGCCGACGAAAGTTTATGGGGTGCACGAATTCACCCGGCAACTAAAGTCGCAAATATATCGGACTCCCGTTTGCGAAAACTCTTTGATGAACTACGATTTGTACTGAGACTTGCAATAGAAAAAGGCGGTAGCACCGATAAACACTATGTTAATGCCGAGGGTAAGAAAGGTAGTTATCTTACTTTTGCTCGAGTTTTTCGAAGAGAAGGGCTACAGTGTCCGCGTTGCGGAGCGACAATAGAAAAACTGCGCGTTGCAGGTCGCGGGACGCATATTTGCCCAAACGAGCAAAAAAACTGAGCTAACGGAGGGCTCCTCGATTCGAAATATCGACGTTATGAAGGTTAGCAATGGTTGTTCCGATTGCCTCGCCTGCTCATGACTGTCATAGTAACTGTTACATAAACGAACGGTGCATAATAAGGGGAAGCTGTGATAATAACTTTGGCTGGTTCGAATGACTTTGCGCGCAGCGCAGCCCTAAATGAGCACGTAGGTAGGTTTATTCAGTTATATGGCGATAGTGGCTTGGAGCGGGTGAATGGTGAAGATATTGAATTTGGACAATTACTCGACCTCCTGCAGGCTGGAAATTTGTTTGCAGCTGAAAGAATGATTATTGTTCGTGAGCTGTCAGCCAATAAGTCGGCAACCGAAAAACTAGATGCGGTCATTGCCGCAGTCGACCAGAGCGTTTCCTTGATAATTGTTGAGCCGAATCTAGATATGCGCACCTCGTACGCTAAGATGCTTCAAAAGAAGACCGAATTCAAGAAATTTGAACCAATTAGCGAGATGAAGTTGCCTGTATGGGTCGTAGAGGTCGTAGGGCAACGGGGTGGGGTGATATCTCGTGCTGACGCACAGCTGCTTGTGGAAAGAGTTGGCATAAACCAGCAAACATTAAGCACTGAGCTCGATAAATTGTTAGCTTATGATGTAAACGTGACTGCCGAAAGTATTCAGTTGCTCACCGAGCCCTCCCCCCGAAGCAGTATTTTTGACCTACTAGCCGCAGCTTTTAATGGAAAGACGGATACGGCGCTAAAGTTATATCAAGACCAGCGAGATCAAAAGATGGAGCCTCAAGCGATCCTATCCATGATTGCTTGGCAATTGCATATACTGCTCATCGTGAAGCTGGGTGGCAATAGGTCGCCGCAGGAGATTGCAAGTGATGCGAAAATGTCCCCGTTTGTTATCCGCAATAGCACACCCATTGCTCGGTCTATTTCAATTGCTAGATTACACGGTCTACTATCGGCCGTCATTAACGTTGAAATGACCCTCAAATCAAAAGCCCTGAACGCTGACGATGCGGTTCAGGACCTGCTCATGCAGATAGCAATGCCTGAAACAGCTATTTCTTTGCTTTAGGCGTCGTCTTTTTTGCGGTAGTTTTTGCGGCAGGTTTCGTGGTTTTTGTAGCAGCTTGCTTTGCGGGTGCTGACGCAGGTTTGGCTCCGGCTGCTTTTGCTTTTGCCGATAGGTTGGCTTTTTTGCGAGCAGCGGTATTTTTGTGCAGAATGTTTTTCTTAACCGCAGTGTCGATAGCAGATTGGGCTTGTCGAAGATTCTCGCTAATCTTTGCTGTGTCTTTTTCGGCAATCGCAGCAGTTACAGCTTTGATACTGTCGCGCATTTGCTTTTTGGTAACAATGTTCAGATCGCGTCGCTTAATTGTTTGGCGCATTCGCTTCTGAGCTGACTTGATGATTGGCATAACTCGAACTCTTACTCCACTTAGTGATTTATATTGAAAATCTGAGTAACTATACCTCAGTTTACTTCTTAAGTAAAGGGTTGCGCTTCGGCAGCTACATTTATGGTAACTGCTTGCATCTGATGAAACGCTTATGGTACTCTGACAACATAAGTAACCTTAAAACAAACACAACAATGGATCAAACCGCCAAACAACAAGTAGTAGAACGACTCAAGGCAGCGAATAACGTCCTTGTGACGGTGAGTAACAATCCGTCCGTTGATCAACTTGCTGCAGCTATTGCAATGACAATTATGATCAACGCGATGGGCAAACATGCCACCGCTGTGTTTAGTGGCAAGGTGCCTGATACCATGCGCTTTCTCAACCCCACCAAAACCCTTGAAGAAACGGTTGACTCGCTGCGTGACTTCATCATTGCACTCGATAAAGAAAAGGCAGATAAACTCCGCTATAAGATTGAAGATGATGTTGTTAAGATCTTCATCACTCCATATCGGACACGTATTTCGGAAGCAGACTTGGTGTTTTCGCAGGGCGATTATAACGTTGATGCCGTGCTCGCGCTTGGTGTGCATAAAAAAGACGACCTGGATAAAATCATCGTCGAACACGGTCGGATACTGCACGATGCGGCCGTTATATCTGTAAATACAGGCCCAACTCCAGGAGACTTAGGCTCTATAAATTGGCTCGATGCATCTGCGAGCAGCTTATGTGAAATGATGATGAGTATTAGTGAGGCCTTACAAGCTGGGCTGGTAGATCAGCAGGTAGCAACAGCACTTCTAACAGGTATCGTTAGCGAAACGGACAGATTCAGTAATGAAAAAACCACTCCTAAAGTTATGACTATGTCAGCGCAGCTAATGGCGGCGGGCGCGAACCAACAATTAATTGCAACTAATCTCCACCCGGTAATTAACGCTGCTAGTGCGGTAACTACACCTAAGCCGGAAGTCCAAAAGGATCCGAGTGAGATGGCTATCAGCCACAAGGACGCGGACCTTTCAACGGAAGTTACAGATGACGAAAGTGCGGCGCACTCCGAGAAGACTGATACCGAAGAAAAACCAAAGACACTTGAAGACATCGAAAATACGGCAGCATCATCTAAATCTTCTGAAAATCCAACGGCTCAGCTCGTTGATCTCCCTACGCCCGTTCCGGTATCGCCAGGTGACAGTGAGATTGACAAGCAAAAAACTGAGCCTCCTGCGCAGTCTGGATTACCGTCAAGCTTACCCCCTGGTCCGATTGCAGATATGATTCACGACACAAAGGGTTTTTCGCAGCCACGTGGTAGTGAAGCAGAAAAGCCGTTACTGGGGGGAACATTCAATGCAACGACGAACGATGCGCATGATAACGCCATTAAGGCCGCACAAGCAGGAGAGAATAACACGATTTTAGATCACGGACTTGGTGATGCCGAGGCTACCCCGCCTAGTGATTCACCGACGAGCACCAATAGCGTCGCAGCTCCGGCCAGCGATCCGGCTATTCCGGCATGGCAGCCACCTGCAAGGCCGCCCGGGTCAACTATTCCTACTGCAATTGGTCAAGACGACTTTTCTAAGCCATTTGATTCGCTTTCAGGGGCATCAACAGTTGGTGAAAACAACCCTCTTCCTGCCATCCAGTCTCTTGACGGAGAACGATTAGCGACAATAGACGAAGCGACCAAGCAAAGCGAAGCAGCAGGCGAGTCGGACACGCTAGGCTCACTTGATCTAGAAAGTGCCCGTGAAGCTGTAGAGGCAGCCATGGGGAGTGCTGATTTTGATCCTTCCAATAATCCTCGGGTAGATGTTGGGTCCACAGGTGAAGTAGCCGTTCATGACCCGTTTGTGCAGCCGCAGCAAGAGAGTCCCGCACCTATTGCGCCACCTGACGTTCCACCACCTTTCGGAGCCCCTCCGGCACCCGCCGGCCCTTCGTCTTTTGATGTGACTCCTCCTCCAACACCACCACCCTTCGCTGCTCCCCCAAGTGCGCCCCCCACAGCAACGTCACAAAACAATCCATCTCCAAACGACTTTACATTACCAACCGCGTAATGCCGGTGATTTAAATCGCTACCCGATATTCCCAGCCTGAGTCTTGTTAGGCTACAATCTAGCCCATGAATGGCTACATGTTAATTGATAAGCCCGCTGATTGGACCAGCTTCGATGTTGTTGCAAAGCTGCGCTCTTTGGCTTGTCGGCAAGCAGGTCATAAGGTTAAGGTGGGGCATGCTGGAACACTTGATCCGTTTGCGACCGGGCTGTTGATTGTACTGTTTGGTAGCTACACTAAGCGCCAAGATGAGTTTATGAAGATGGATAAAAGCTACGATGTTACTGCCGTGCTTGGCCAAACGAGTACTACCGGTGATCCGGAAGGGGAGCTTGATCGCGTTTCCGTATCCCAACCTACTCAAGGCGAAGTAAACGACGCAATTGCATTATTTCAGGGAGTGGTTCAGCAGACGCCACCAGCTCACTCAGCAATCAAGGTCAACGGTAAGCGCGCCTACGACCTGGCGCGACAAGGCAAAGAAGTTGCACTTCAGCCTCGTAATGTAAGGATCCATATATCTAGAGCCAAATATGCCTATCCTGAGATTCGATTTTCCGCAGATGTATCGAGTGGTACCTATATACGATCACTTGTTGCAGATATTGGCCTTGCATTAGGAGTGGGTGCATTTACAAAGCAACTCAGACGCACGGCGATAGGCGGTCACCTTATTCAAGATGCGAATAGCCTTGACGGTGTTGCTGATAGGGGGGTTGCGGCACTCCTGCGGACAGTCGATTAGGCGCTGCGTTTCCCGACAATATCGATAGCGTCCAGGTCGCGCACGATTGCCCATCGCTGTGCAATTCTCTTGTCATTAATACGTGACGTAGCAGAACCAGACAATGCGCGAGCCATTGCTAGGGGTTTTGTAGTGACTAGGCGTGCATCGCCGTAGAGAGCATCCCATCCGCGCCTACCTGGGTTAGGAATGCCAGGCACCACCGCACGAGCTCGAAGCAGTAAACTAGCAGCTTGATGCGCTCTTGTCTTGCCGGCTAATGGAGCATGGGCGTCAAGTACCTCTTCTGGTGCTACGGCAATTCGTCCAATGAAAAGTTCATTTGGGAGTTTTACTTTGTCGCCGACAAATAGCACTCGCTCAGCAGAACGAACGGTATTGGTAAAATACAAACCGCGACCTTCGGTTGAATTCTTGAGTGTTTCACGATCGCCATTAAACAGGTCGGTAGGGAGGACATCGTCCAATGCAAGTGCTTCTTTTGCTTTACGGACCATGTACCAACTGCCGGTATTGTCTTCGAAGAAACCAGCCTCGTTTATGTGTAGGTCGTCGGGGCGACTACCTTCGCTCCATTCAAATGAGGGGAAGGCGGAGTCGGTGTTTATTTTTGGTGATTCCATCATTCATATTATAGCATAAGAATTTAAGAGAGTCAATCTGTTGAAACACCGCCGATTAAGTAGAATCCGAATACTTTATATCTCAGTACGTCGAAATCTGATATCACCCTTGTCACATGAACAAATATCTGATACAGTCTTCACCTGACATGCTAGATACTACAAGTAAACAGAAGATCATCAAAGAGCACCAAACCTCCAAGACTGATACCGGTTCTCCAGAGGTACAAATTGCTATTCTGACAACTCGCATTCACGAGTTGACCGAACATCTGCGAGCAAACAAGCAAGATGAGCACACTCGTCGTGGTTTGCTGCAAATGGTAGGGAAGCGTAAACGCCTCCTCAAGTATCTCCAAGCGAAAGATTACGCCGCTTACCAGGCGCTCATTGCCAAGCTCGGTATCCGTAAGTAATTGCTTCAAAGCTAGTTGCGTCACACCGCAATGTAGGCAGTCGATGGATGAGCAACTATTGAAATTACCTGATAATATGCTAAAATATTGAAACTTCGTTGACTTTTTATCACCGAGGTACTTTTACAAGTTCTCTGCTGTTTCGGTTGGAGTCAGTTCCGTCACTAAATTTGTCGAATCTGACCCCAATCGAAACCAACCCCCTCAAGGAGGGATCTAGCTATGCAACTTCCACCTAACGCTCAGCGGTACCGTGCAGAGACAGGAGAGGAGATCATCCGCATCCCGTACGACCGTGACCTGACGGTATCGTTCTCGTATCGTGACCTGTTCAGTCCTGATGGTCGCCTGTTCTACCCGTTCAACATCGGGTCAAGTCGTATATCGGACGACAACGAGGAAGGGGAGTTCGTTATCCCGCACTTCCAGGTGCACGGCAGCTTCAAGGCGAGCTCACGGCACATCATCTGTGAGGGGGTCGTCTACCTGCGCACGGAGGTCATCTTCAGCGACATCAGCGTCGTTCCTCTGGCCGGCCATCGTCGCACGGAGTACATCTTCGTCGATAAGGAGGGCCGGCTGTACTACGTCGACCGTCCGGAGAAGGACTGGAGCTACAGCGACTTTCGGCTGTTCCTCGGGACAGCCGACAACATGCAGGAGTTCCCGATCAACCGCACGGAGCGCTACCGTGATGGTGGTACCACCATCATCCGCACCTCCCTTGGTGTGTTGTACTCGCCCACGCCGTTCAGCCACGACACCACTCCCACCTGGACGGCGCTGGACGCGACGAGCCAGGTGCCTGAAAGCCATGAGCTGACCAGGCTCGCCGAGGGTGAGGATGTGCGTGTCACGCGACTCTTCAGCGGCAATGCCTCCGTCTTCGGTGGTGTCAAGCTGGAGCTCATCGAGAAGGACGAGGTCCTGGTGTCCTAGGCCAGCAAGCAGAGAGCTGCGGGTGGAGAAGCTAGTTTGAGCAGCCGCTCTCACGAAACTTCTCCACCCGAAAGCTTTTTTAACTAGTTTCGCTTTCAATCTCGTTTATAACTAATTAGCTCGAATTTGGTGATGGCGTGTACGTTCTGCCAAGATAAGACAGATCTGCAGGTAAGTAAACCGCTTGGTTTTCAAGCTGACGCCACTATTCGTACTCGAAGTCTCTCGTTTCTACAGACACGGTACGATTGGTATATTACACAATAAGTAGACAGCTACCACCAACCTCTGTTGATTAATTACTTCTCGTGATATAATACAGTCGCATTAAACGCTCATTATGTGGGCAATCGAAAGTGGTAGAGCACAGATCGCTCATGCGGTTTGAACCCTGCTACGTTCGCCCACCACAAAGAGCAGAAGGAGTTATTTTGAGTACCATAAATCCATTTGGTAAAGATATTATTAAAGTAGAGACCGAATTTTGCGGTCAGACTCTCAGCCTTGAGGTGAATCGCGTCGGATTTAGGACTTCCGCATCAGTAATTGTTCGCTACGGCGATACCGTGGTTCTCGGCACGTCTATGGTGAGCCCAAACGTGGTCAAGGGTATGGACTACTTCCCGTTGAGCATTGATTACGAAGAGAAAATGTATGCAGCTGGTAAAATCAGTGGCTCTCGATTCATTAAGCGCGAAGGCCGTCCATCTGAGGATGCTATTTTAATTGGTCGTTTAATTGACCGTCCAATTCGTCCATTGTGGCCAAAAGGCTACCGTCATGAAGTGCAAGGTATCGCTACTGTTCTAAGTATGGATCCAGCCTTTCGCCCAGATATGATTGCCATGATTGCTACCAGTGCTGCTTTAATGCTTACGGGTGCGCCATTTGATGGTCCGGTTGCCGGGGTTCGTGTTGGGCAAGTTGACGGCAAGCTTAAGGCATTTTGTACGTTAGATGAATACGACAACGGCGCACTTGATCTCGTGGTTGCTGGGACTGAAGACGCCATCATGATGGTCGAAGCCGGCGCAAATGAAGTTTCAGAAAAGCTAATCATTGAAGCACTCGAGTTTGCTCAAGAAGCAATTAAACCTGCGGTCAAAATTCAGGAAGAGCTCGTTAAAAAGGTTGGCGTTGAAGCTCAAGAATTTGAACTCGTGCTGCCTCCAGCCGAAATTCAAACAGAGGTAGACAAGTGGCTTGAAGGTAAAATGGGCAAGAATATTCGCACCAACTATCCTGAGCGTCATGAAAAAATGCATGTTATTCGTGAAGAACTTTTAGCGCATTTTGAAGAAGTATTGGGCGAAGAAGAATGGGAGTTACGCAAAAACGACTATGCAGAAGCTTTCGCCTCGGCTGCCAATAAGGACGTGCGCAAAGGGATTATTGAAGATTCAGAGCGTCCAGACGGCCGTAAATTAACCGAAATTCGTACGCTTAGCCACGAAGTAGGTATTTTGCCTCGCGCACACGGCTCAAGCTTGTTTACCCGAGGTATGACCCAGGGTATGAACATCGTCACCCTAGCGCCAACTAGCTATGCGCAGCTGGTAGACACCATGGAGCGAGAAGGTGAAAAGCGCTATATGCACCACTACAATGCACCGGGCTACACCGTTGGCGAAGTTCGCCGACTTGGTAGCCCCGGCCGCCGCGAAATTGGTCACAGCGCGCTGGCTGAGCGAGCATTGTTGCCTGTCATCCCTTCAGAAGCAGACTTCCCATACACCATCCGCACGGTTACTGAAATCATGAGTCAGCACGGCTCGACCTCGATGGCGGCGACATGTTCGAGTTGTTTGGCGCTCATGGACGCTGGTGTACCACTTAAGCGGCCAGTCAGCGGTATTGCTATGGGCTTGATGCTCGATGGTGACAAGCCATACATCTTGAGTGATATTGCCGACGCCGAAGACTTTGCCGGTGACATGGACTTTAAAGTAACAGGAACTACTGAAGGTATTACGGCCTTGCAGATGGATATGAAGGTCCACGGTCTAGATGTCAAAATTCTTGCCCAAGCACTCGAGCAGGCCAAGGAAGGCCGAGCTCATATTCTTAAGAGCATGCTCGAAACGATAAAAGAGCCTCGCAAAGAACTGAGCCAATACGCGCCTCAGGTTGAAGCTATTAAGATTAACCCAGAGAAAATCCGCGAAGTAATCGGTAAGGGAGGCGAGACAATAAACAAGATTATCGCCGAAACTGGTGCCGAAATTGACATTAAAGACGATGGTACGGTTATGATCGCCTCACCAGATAAGAAATCAATCGACGCCGCTATTGCTTGGGTGAAGAACTTGACAGAAGACCCAGAGGTTGGTAAAATATATGAAAACTGCCGAGTTGTCTCGGTTCTCGACTTCGGAGCCTTTGTAGAAATCCTGCCAGGCCGAGAAGGCTTAGTCCACGTCTCTGAAATGAAAGAAGAACGCGTTGAGAAACCAGGCGATGTCGTTGCTGAAGGTGATAAAGTCACCGTGAAGCTCGTCGCTATTGATGATCGCGGCCGTTTGCAGCTGAGCATGAAAGCAGCCTTAAGAGATAAATAACTATGACGAGTCAGCAGAGAATAGTCCTTGCACCCTTAGGGGGAGCACTGTGTCTTATAGGGGCCTCGTTAAGTTTTATAGAGGACGCTAGCTCTTGGGTCCTAGTAGTGAGCATTGTTGCTATGCTGACAGGAGCGGTCATGGTTGGTATTTCGATAGGTACACAAATAACGCATGTTAAAAAGTAAGCAACAGCTTCTTGATCAGATTGCGGCAGATATCGTCAGCGACAATGTCTGCCCAAATTTGGCCAAGCAAGCCACGCAACTCGTGTTTGCGGATGGCTCGGCGGACGCCGAAATAGTTTTTATTGGGGAAGCTCCTGGTAAAAATGAAGATTTACAAGGTATACCGTTTGTCGGTGCTGCGGGGAAATTCCTCGCTGAGATGCTCGCGGGTATTGGTTTGAAGAGGGAAGATATCTACATTACTAATATTGTTAAGTATCGACCGCCAAATAATCGCGATCCGTTACCAGAGGAAAAAGCAGCGTTTCTGCCGTACTTGATGCGTCAGCTTGATGTGATGAAGCCAAAAATTGTCGTCACCTTAGGCCGGCACAGCATGGAAGCATTCTTACCGGGTAGGAAGATCAGCGAGATTCACGGTCAGCCAAAAAGAATTCAGTTCGGCACTATCAAAATTGTGATCCTGCCGTTATTTCATCCCGCCGCCGCACTGTATAACGGTGGACTGCGTCAGACCTTAATTGATGACTTTGCCAATATTCCCGCCGTCATCGCACAGATACATGAACACAATTAATAATCTCTAAACAAAAGGAGAAAATATGACAGAAAATAACCAACGAGCTCAAAGAGCTCAATCAAATCAATCGAGGCAACCGCGAAATGGAAACAATCCTTCACAGCGACCTCAAAAAGGACGAAGTACGGGTAACTCTTCGTCAGCAAAAGCAAACACCAAAAATACAAACCAGACGAGACCAAGCGGATCACGCCTTAATAGCTCACGTGGCGCAGCAATCCGCGCCAGTCGGCGGGTTGCTGATGATGCCCACAAACTGGTAAGTCAGTTCCAGGATGCATCACAAGCCAAGGTGCAGATTAGGCGGGCCAACAAGCTTGATGATAGCCCAAGATTACGCTTCATTGGACTTGGGGGTATGGACGGTGGTGGATCTAAGAACATGATCCTCATCGAGTATATGAATGATGCGCTCGTCGTTGACTGTGGAAATGACCTTGGAGTCGACTTGCCAGGTATCAACTACGGTATTGCCGACACGACTTATCTAGAATCTATTCGCCACAAGCTTCGTGGTTATGTAATCACGCATGGTCATTTGGATCACATTGGAGGCTTGCCGCATATTGTGCCAAAAGTACCGGCGCCAATTTATGGTTCTAAATTTACAATCGGACGCGTCGAGGAGATTTTTGAGAACTTTGGTTTGCCAATGCCCGAGGGCTTTGAGCTAAAGACGATAACAATGAATGAGCGTACGCATGAACGATTGGTAATTTGTCCAAGCTTCACTGTGGAGTTGGTTGCCGTAACGCATTCAATTCCTGGCAGTACGATTGTTGTTGTTGATACACCGGTCGGTCGCGTGGTGAATACTGGTGACTTCCGCTTAGATCCAAATCCGCTAGATCACGAAAAGACCGACACAGATCGTTTAGTTGAGCTCGGCAAAGAAGGAGTACACGTACTCTTGTCGGAGAGCACCACAACTGAACGCCCTGGACGCACTCCTTCGGAAAGTACGATTGAACAGAGTTTCGTTGACATTATGGATCAGGCTCCGGGTCGTATATTTGTTGCAATCTTTTCAACAAACGTAAATCGCATCCAAATGATTGTTAATGCAGCCGTGCATCACGGTCGCAAAATTGCACTTGATGGACGAAGCATGATTAGTACTCTAGAAATGTCTGTTAGGCACGGGTTCATGAAAATTCCTAAAGGTACTTTTGTGCCTATCGCCAGTGTAAGTAACATGAAAGACAACGAAGTTGTTGTTGTGTGTACCGGCGGTCAAGGTGAGCCCAATTCTGCATTGCAGCGTATGGCGAACGGTGACCACAAAAGCGTAAAGCTTAAAGCTCAAGACACGGTGGTACTAAGCTCGACACCAATTCCGGAGACTGGTAATGATGCGCTCATTGGTAACATGGTCGATAACCTTATGCGAATGGGTGTACATGTATTCCGTCAAGAAACTCACGAGATAGACAACTGTGGCCCACTACACGTTTCTGGCCATGCCAGTATCGATGAATATAAAGAGATGATCGATATGACTAAACCAAAGTTCTTCCTACCGATCTACGGAAGTTATCGATCAAAACAGCGTCACATTGAAATTGCTGTAGAAGAAGGGATTCCTAGGAGCAATGCGCACAATGCCGAAAATGGCGAAGTGATTGAATTTACTAAGGATGCCATGGAGTCTGTTGGGACCGTACCAGTTGGAACAGTGCTTGTAGACCAGTCTGGTTCTATTGTTAGCAACGTTGTGGTTAAGGATCGACTCATGATGAGTCAGGACGGTATCGTTGCCGTGATTCTTACAGTTGATGCTAAGGGCGGCAAGTTGCTCACAAGCCCAGACATCATATCTCGTGGCTTTATATACATGCGAGACTCAGAAGAGCTTATGGGATTATTCCGGGCAGAGCTAAAACGCGTAGTACAGCAGCGCTATAGTCGCGTAGATATAGAACGCTTCAAGGTGGAACTCAAAGATCACATCACCCACTTCTTATATGAGCAGACGCAGCGATCTCCGATCGTTATTCCTGTAGTAAACGTCATTGGCGGACGGCAGGGAAGCGGAAATGGTAGAAATAATGCGCAAACAGAGCGCCCCACTAGCCCGGAAGAGGTCCAAAAACAACAGGAACGTTTCCGGCAGCTTCGACAACAACTACTCAATACGGATGCGCGCGTAGACTAATACTGCACGAACTAATCCACAGAACATCATTGACATATAAGCACAAGCGTGTTAGTATTAGGTTACGTTCTAAAATAATACAAAAAGAGAAAGAACATGCCTGTAGTAACCTATGAACACCCTGATCAAGATCGTCGCCTACCCGGTGACACTGAATTTGGTCACGATGCATGGAACGAATATGAGCTAACCGAGCCAGATTTGGCCACGCCAGTTCCGCAGAGTGGAGAAGTTGATATGCACGAAGCTACTGTTGCAGCACAGCGAGAAGCGGTTATTGATGCGATGGAGCGCGCAGCTAATGATGGGATTACTGTCACTAGAAAGCGCGAGGTAACGCAGCGAGAACTTGACGGTAGCGGTCATCTAGAAGCTGACGATACTATCCAAACACGTCAGGCAAGTGAAGTTGTAGATGCAATTGAGCGTGACTCTGCTCAAATGCCACACGACACTCATATCGATCTTCGCTAATACCTTAGTTGATCCCTCTAAATAAGATGCAGCCAACGCTGCATCTTATTGAATTATGTTGAATATATATAGAACAATTGACGAACAAGCGTTAGCGTGTTAGAATATAGGCAGGTATTATCATGGCAAAAAGAAAAACCTCTAAGAAGTCTACCAAGTCGAAGCAGGTTGTCCCACATGAGCAATCATTTTTTTGGCGTCAAGCAAGCGCGTTCCTGCTGATTGTACTAGCAATCTTTGTTCTACTTGGCGGTTTTAAGATAGGTGGTCCCTTACCAGTTAAAATCTTCGATCTGGGTCGATGGTTCTTTGGTATCGCGGCGTTTTTATTGCCGGTAGCCTGTGTCTACTACGCGGTTGCAAAGTTTACAAGCGACGACCACAAGATACCAATCGGACAGTTTATAGGCATGTTTATGTTGCTGACGTTTTTCAGCGGATTAGTGCACCTTTTTCAAGAACCGCTTGTTGCCAAGGATGTCGCCGTTGATGGCAATGGCGGGGGTATGGTGGGTTACTTTATCAGTACCTTCACTTTGTCATTTTTGAATCAGTTTACCGCCGCAATTTTATTACTCGTTTTATTGCTCATTGCCTTTCTGTTCACCTTCGGCATAACCCCAATGCAGTTCCTCCAGTTTATGTTTAAGAAGCGTGTGCGAGACCCAAGCGAGCAATTGGTAGCGCATAATCTAGGCGAGCTCAAGGATCGTGCAGCGGATAAAGGCTTCAAGTTAAACGAGGGTGTTCCGGTTGAACATAAAGAGCCCTCAAAAGGCCTATCTAGTTTTAAGAATACCGCCACAAAGATTACCGAACCAAGAGAGGCTCTTACGGCAGCCTCAGATCCTGATTGGCAGTTTCCCAGCATAGATCTTCTCATAAACAAACAGGATAAGGCTGATGCAGGGGATGTGGAAGGCAATGCGCGCACCATTCAACAAACACTTGAAGAATTTAATATTCCGGTCGACATGGAGGGTGCCAATATCGGTCCCAGGGTAACACAGTACACACTTAAGCCGCCAGCAGGTGTAAAGCTCACCAAAATTACAGCTCTAGATAATAACCTCGCTTTAAGTTTGGCCGCGCATAGCATTCGCATCGAGGCGCCAATTCCTGGCAAGCGTGCAGTTGGCATTGAAGTGCCCAATCAGCGCTCCGCGACCGTCCGTGTTGCTAGTGTTCTACAATCGGCTGAGTGGTCGAGTGCCGCAAGTCCGTTAAGCTTTGTAATTGGGCGGGATATTTCTGGACAAGGGATCGTTGGTGCTTTGGATAAGATGCCTCACTTACTTGTCGCTGGTCAGACAGGCTCCGGTAAATCAGTCATGATTAACTCGTTCTTAACAAGCTTGCTATATCGTAATACGCCGTCGGACCTTAAGCTAATTCTTGTTGACCCAAAGCAGGTTGAGCTCACTCCCTATAACGACATTCCACATCTCTTGAGTCCGGTTATCACGCAGCCAGAAAAGTGTATTTCCGCACTCAAATGGGCGGTGGCTGAAATGGAACGACGGTTATCGACTTTTGCAGAAGTCGGTAAACGTAACATTGTCGAATACAACAGCGTCAAAAAAGAAGAAAGCATGCCATATATCGTAATTGTTATTGATGAGCTTGCAGATCTCATGATGATGGCTGCCCGTGATGTAGAGGCACTCATTGTGCGATTGGCGCAAAAGGCACGCGCAGCTGGTATTCACTTGGTGCTTGCGACGCAGCGACCATCGGTCGATGTTATTACGGGACTTATAAAGGCTAACGTTCCGGCGCGTATTGCCTTTACAGTAGCAAGCCAGGTAGACTCGCGGACAATCATTGACCAAATGGGAGCTGAAAAGCTACTTGGTCAGGGTGATATGCTGCTATTAACTGCGGATATGATGAAGCCAAAGCGCGTACAAGGGGCGCTTATTGAAGAGCAAGAAATACGTAAGGTAACCGACTTTTTACGCATGCAGCGAGCGCCGGACTATAACGAGGAGATTATTTCCCAGCCAGTCCAAATGGGTAAGGGGAGTGTGGTTGCCGACATTGATGATCATGACAGCGCGGAATACCAAGAGGCACGACGAATCGTAGTAGATGCGGGCAAGGCTTCGACGTCCTTCTTACAGCGCCGCATGCGTATTGGATACTCAAAGGCCGCTCGCTTTATTGAGATGATGGAAGAACAAGGAATAGTTGGGCAGGCTGATGGTGCCCGTCCAAGGGAAGTGCTGGTAACCAGCTTAGATGAAGGTCCAGAAGCAGAGACAGATTCTTAAAGCGCGTCATTATCCAGCGACTATGCCAATTGCCTCAACGTATATTGCGGGCACTGCGCGTCGGGATGATTCAAGTAAGAATCGGCAGCTGGCTTCATTTGCGGCTCATTTGCGTGATGAGCGTCTCTCTCAGGGTCGGTCGTTACATAGGCTAGCAAAGACCCTTTCGCTCAGTCGCGAAAAGCTTACGGCGCTAGAGAATTGGGATGAGCAGGAGCTACCTGCAGAAGCTTTTCGGATTGGGCAACTGAATGCATATGCGGATTTGCTTGGCGTTAAGCGGATCACTGTCCACAATAGATCGATGGGCGTTGGCGTCAGTAACCGCGAAGATCATGACGTTAAAATTCTGTCGCGATGGGTAGTAGGTGGCACTGCAATAGTAGCCGGACTCGTACTGGCATCGTATATGGCATGGATCAGTCAATCATTGTTTGCAAAGCCATCTTTAGTAATTGAGCAGCCACTCGACGAGCTAACGACCGATGATAGCGTGGTAATTAGTGG
>CAYYKI010000008.1:0-37377 GCA_964440975.1 uncultured Candidatus Saccharibacteria bacterium
AGCACGTCATTATGGTTACCGGTGATAATGCTCGTGTGGCTAAGGCCATCGCCAAGTCTGTAGGAATTAGCGAAATATATGCTGATGCCTTGCCCGCCGATAAGCTCCGGATTATCAAAAACATTGATGAGAAACATCAACCAATTGCATTTGTTGGAGACGGCGTCAACGATGCCCCAGTGTTAGCAGCCGCTGACGTAGGAATTGCAATTGGCGCACGGGGCAGCACAGCCGCAAGTGAGTCGGCGGATGTTGTCGTTATGCTTGATGATCTTGGCAAGGTTTCACAGGGTGTGATGATTGCCCGACGATCTATTCGGATAGGGTTACAAAGCATATTAATCGGTATCTTTATAAGTGTTGGGCTAATGATTGTGTTTTCGACTGGTAAATTTAAGCCAGTATATGGAGCGGCATTGCAAGAACTTGTTGATGTTGTGGTCATCATCAACGCCTTGCGGGCCCACCGAGGCTAGCGGTATAGCTGCAAGAAGCAATTTTCCCCTTTACGGTGGCTACTTCCAGTACTGAGCTTATTGTCGTTCGCATATTGTAATAGATCAAATAGCGCCGCATCTGCTGGCGCTGCTTGCTCGGGGTTCACATCAGTTGTAAATACTGCACATAGGCTGTAATATGCCGTGACTTGCTTTAAATCTTTGGTGAATAGATTTGGGGTAAACTTACCAAGAATATTCTGGGTCCGATTCGACAATGCAAGATACTTGTATTCTTGACGTTGGGCTCGCTCTTTAAAGGCTGCTGATTGTTTACCGATAATCTCGTCGATCGAATCTGGTAGCCGTTTTTTTGCTTGGTACTGGGCATCAATTTCTTTAGATATTGTCACGAGATCCTTTAATATTTGCTTGTCCTGGCGGACGATTCTTGCGGGGGCAAGGCCGTACCCAGTAGCAAAAACAATTATCGCTACGCACGGAATGACGACGGTCATTTCAAGTATAGATCGCGTACCATCTTCGTCGGGTCGACGCGGTAATGCAACGGCGAGGCAACTATGCAGTCCCGCTAATATAGCGGCACTCGCGGCATATACACCATATCTAGACCAGCCGCCGACAGAAATTAAGGCAGCACCGAACAGATAGAAGGCAGCAAGACCGAAACCCATAAGCCCCAAAACGGCAAACACAAAGACAACATCAAAACTTGATTTACGTAACCCAGAATCAGCAAGCGTGGGGGCTACCTGCTCTGCCCGCATAGTGCGTATCAGCAAGGCTGGGAGCAAGACTACACTTAATGCAGCAACGGTTACAGCTACTATCATAAAACTATCTCCGCCCCATAAAGCTACAACGTCGCCAGTCACTATCCGCTTTGCTAGATACCAAAGGGAAACATAGGTTACAAGCAGTAACAAAACCAATATTTTTAAGGAGAGCAGATACTCTAGTGTATAGTGCTTGGTTCCCTGCAGAATACCTAGATCGTAGAATCTTCGTTTAGGTGCCGGCAACAACTTCTTGGGCTTTGGAGCGGCCAACTCCAACTCTTCCCCTTTCGGCAACATTTTCTTTACTTTGCCTTTAGGTAGACGCCCCCGTATAAACCGACGCTTTGACGGCGAGACAATAGCGTCCTTATCATTATCATCCATAAGCACTATTGTACCAGAGGTACACATGTTTACATCACTTGGTCATGTTGGTCGGGGTGAGAGGACTTGAACCTCCGACCTCCGCGTCCCGAACGCGGCGCGCTAGCCACTGCGCCACACCCCGATTACCTGCTGTAGTATACACCGCTAAAAATTCGTCGGAAAACTCTACCGAATCAGAGTAGTTGTTACTGAACTTCGATTTCAGCTGCGACAATATTGGGGTCTTGCATACTAAACAAGCTCACTTTAAATGCGTGGCTAGGCTCACCTACCCATATCGCTCCTTGTGCAGGCTCTGCTGTTAAAAAAGGCCCGACGATTTCACTGGGATTATTGGCACTCCATGTGATTCCAGTACCGTCGTATGCGCCAAACGGACCGGCTAATGATTTAGCTCTAATCTGCCGCCCCTCTAATAACTCCTTAATTTCAGCCTCCTTTTGCTGAAGGACTGCAGAAAACATTGCACTTTTAAGCATGCGCTGCAGTCGCAGTTCAAGCCATTGATCGGCGGCTGCTGTTAGCTCAGGTGCTCTGGGAATCTCTGCTATTGACTGCGGCGTACAGGTATTTGCGGCCACAAAAACGCCAACTTCCCGCGCAAGAACTCCAGCTTCGACACTGTTATCGCGACTCCCTTCATACGGCAGTTCATCAAGCATACCGCGCAGAACCATATATGCTTCCTGGCAGGTCGCCATTACTTGCTCCGTCAAACTACGTGGTCCCTCTAGTTCGATACCGTGCTCAGTCATCGCTCTCTCCTGTTTTGATCTATAGTGCCCCAAAGTGACACCTATTGCAACGTATCAGCTCTCCAGATTTCGACAATTACATATTGTCTGGAGAGAAAATAAAAAAGGCATCCCCTGAGCGGGATTCCTTGTTATGTACTGTTTTGTTCGTGGTCGGGGTGAGAGGACTCGAACCTCCGACCTCCGCGTCCCAAACGCGGCGCGCTAGCCAACTGCGCCACACCCCGACGGTGTGCAACAGGGGTTATTCTAGCATGAATAGAAGCTTCTGCCTAGCTAGGTTGCGACATGCTTCGGATTGGTTTTACTACCAAGTCGGTCCACCATTCTTTTAATTGCCCAGATTGCACCAGCATGAATATGCCAAGTGCCAGGAAAAAGACAAATATTCCAACCAACGTCCAGCGAACTATATGAATAGTTGAAGTAGAGGCGCCAAACTGACCAGCAACGGGGTTGGCCTTTGTCAGTTCAGAAGGATCAAGCGGTATTTGCTGCCCAATAACAACCGGGCCAGCACCCGGCGCCCCGATCTTGGAAGTAACCCCAGTGATACGCGGTGGACCTTGCGATGCCTGACTTGCTACTACAGCACCCACGTCGGCGGTTACTTTTGTAGCTGCAGGTTGCTGACTGGCAACTGATGCTACTGCAGGTTGCTGAGGTACAACCAGATTACCACTCGCAACACCACCGGAAAGATTGTCGGTGGGTGATACAGGCACTTGTTCGGGCAACGAATTATCCATACTTGTTATGGTATGCATTATGCGTTGCTTCGCGAGGCAAGGCAAGCAACATGTCTAGCCGTTAATCTGGCCAAATCGACAATATTCCATTATTATTAGTGCACTAATTCGGCCAAATGCAGACCTGGCCGACAGGAGGTTGTATGAAATATGCGTTTGTTTGCGTCACTATTCTACTTGTTTGGATTGCGGTCATTATAATTGCCTCGCTTATTGAATCAAAAGCTCAAATTTACGATCTATATAAACTCCTGGTTGGTTTTACCCTAGTCTTTTTCTTTATAGGCTTTGGCGGTAAAATCACTCGATGAAAATATCTGCCAAAGAACGACGACAGCGAACGAGTGCGCTTATGCGCATCGTAAGCCGTGCATATTGGCACTACCGTCGAAAGCAATTCCCAGAAATGGGGCAGATTATTTGCGACGGCTTTGTTGAAATGGGCGGTGTGTATGTAAAGTTTTTGCAGGGAGTGCTGGTGCGCTCATCACTTATCAAGGACTGGCAAAGCCCGGATAGACTGCGCGTTTTTGAAGATCTAGACGCGGAACCCATTGACGTCGTAAAAACGCTCCAGCATGAACTTAGCGCCGAAGCTCTCCGACATTTTGCTGATGTCAATCCCGAACCTTTTGCGGCTGGTTCATTTGGGCAAGTTTATTTGGCGCATCTTCGTGATGGGCGCAAAGTCATTATCAAAATACTGCGACCCAAGATTAGGGAATCGCTCGCCTTCGATCTTAAACTGCTTTCTCGCTTTATACGTATAACGAGCGGCTGGTTGACTACCAATATGGATATTGACTTTGTATCTGCGTTTGCTGACTTTAAGCGCGCCACCCTCGGAGAAACCGACTACTTTGAAGAAGTACGCTTTGCTCAAGAAATGGCCAAACACTACAAAGATCATCCCCATATTGTTATTCCCGAAACCTTTGCTGAGCTATGTTCTAGTAACGTGATCGTTCAGGAGTATGTCGATGGAATTAGCTTAGCGAAATTGGTCATGATAAAAGAAGGCGGGGCAGATCCACACCACTATGTACAGCAGACCATCGGCTCGGACTTAGACGAGCAGCTCTACATTCTCGGATACGAATCGCTGTATGGCGTTTTTTCAATGCCCAGAATCCAAGGCGACCCGCACCCGGGTAATATTCGTCTGCTCCCAGGCAACAGAGTCGGCCTTATAGACTTCGGTATATCCGCCCGATCCCCCAAACACAAAGCAGCATTTCTCGGATTTTTACGGGAATACACAAAAATGGTTGCCGGAGATCCTGACATTGTTGCGTTCTTTGGTGAGTTTCTGCGTTTCTTTGTGGGCGATTTATACGTTGCGTTAAAAACGGTTAGCAAACACACTGGCGGTACCGCAGAAAGTGCCGCAAACGACCTTACCGAACATGTCGGCACCATAGCAAAATACGCCTTCGATGAGAAATCCGAGAAACTCGATTTACAGCAAATGGTGAAGCAAGGTGGCGGCATTATGGCTCTAGTAAACCGCACAATAAACTCACAGAACCGTTTTGGCATTATTATGCAACTTGAGGCAAGTGATGTTCTCCGCGCTGCGCAAACCTATGCCGGCATGATAGACACTCTCGGCACCCACTATGTGATCCATCGAGTTTTTGAAGATGTCGTTCGTGATGTCACTAAGCACAGGCATAAGCTAGGCATCCACGAGCAAGATAGCAACCTGTCACTCCAAGATTCTTTGGACATAATTAGTAACTGGCTTGAACGAGTTGCGGCCAAGGATCCGCAGCTCTTCCAGATGATTAGTAAACGTGTTAGGATCAAGTAAATGTTGAGAGATTTACTACTATTTGTTAAATATCCGTATGCCGCACTTATCATTGGCATCATGTGGCTCGGCACTGCGGCGCTAATTGCCATTGACCGCACCCTCCCAGTTGTAAACATGGTAATGATAAATATGATTGCTAGCTTAATAATTGCAATACTTGGCTTTCAAGGCAAAAAAGAAGTTTAGTACACGCGCCTAAAATCTGACTCTAGTAACTCGTGGAGCGGCTCCCAAATGGCCTTAGCTTTTTTATGTGTCAATGTGTTTAACTTCGCAAGAATAATGAGCAGCATAGTAAGCCCTGTGCAGAGCAAAGCAGCAACAACATTCATGAGCGAACTGTTGCCACCATCAATTAGCATGACAAAGGTAAGGGTAATCCCAAACAGCACCATAATAATCATCCATTCGTTTGCATAAACACGATTTTCTAGCTGCATAGAAAGCATAGTCCTGTTCACTTCGTTAGCAATGAGGGCATCTCGCATACTATTTATGGTATCAGTATGCTTTCCTTTGTAGTCGAGGCAGTAAGCCATCAGTGCTTCGTATTTCTTTTCAGAGATCTTACTACCTTGATTGGCAATCAACGACACGATATAGGCGGTCTCAAGCTTCTTAAATGTCTCTCGTTCTTTGTCGGCTAAGTCACGAGACTTTATTCGCACTCCAAATAGCGCTATCGCTTCGTTACGAATAATTCTCGTTAGTTCTTCTATGCGCATTTTTTGGGCATTCAAAATTGGTGCCAAGTAAAAGCCATACAGAAACGAGTTAACGGAAAATAGCGTCAGCTGAGCGCCGTCAAATTTATGCTTTTGCAAACTAAATACAACCACAACAAACAATGTCAAAAAGAAAAGATAGTAGTACGATAACCTGATCTTTAGAAAGGCTTTGAGCATTACGCTCATTATAGTGCTTACGCTTTAGTCTGCAAAATAATCTGCTGCACACTATTTGCAAGGCCTGTCGGCTTGGTTTCTATTAACAGCCCACACAACTGCCGAGGACCGTCCATCTCAATCTTTGGGTGCAGCTTGGTGTCGTGTCGAATCGAGTTTAGTAAGCCAGTTGCTTCTGCACCAAGGCTACCGTTGAGAGCGCCGCACATCCCGACGTCTGTGATATGGGCTGTTCCACCAGGCAGGATTCTCGCGTCGGCAGTTGGCACGTGCCAATGATCTCCAATCACCGCACTCACCTTGCCATCAAGCTGATAGCCCATCAACACCTTCTCACTACTATACTCAGCATGCATGTTAACTATAATGACACTCGGCAATGTCGGCAGCTCCTTAAGAAGCGTATCTATGTACGTAAAAGGGTTTTCCATTTGTATATTACTGGGGAGTACCGTGCCTAATAATGAAACCACGATCAGCTGTTCTTTTTGGTGTTGATGAATATAAATGCCACTCCCTGGATTATCCACCATGTTAGCGGGCGCGATTACTGGCTGCTTGTCATCCTTGAGCAGCGGCATGATGTCTTTGCGTTCAATTGAATGGTTACCGCCAGTAAAAATGTCTACGCCCGACAGTTGCAGACGTTTCATGTCTTTTACAGACATACTTTTGCCATTTGTTACATTCTCGGACTGCGCCAGCACCACATCTACTTCATGAGCATCAATGAGCTTAGGAAGCATGTCTTGCACCACTTGAATACCAGCCTCACCCATAATGTCGCCAAGGTAGAGCAACTTCATACGTGCTTTATTGTCCTGTATTGGTTGCGGAAGCCTTTGGCACCATCCAATCGGGCCGCGGGTCATCAAATCTGATAATGTTTTTGCTAAATGTTTGATGCGGAATATCGTACTGCAGTCGATAGGCAACTAGCACATCGCCAACATGCTTGTCCCGCCAGTCTAACTGCAGCTTCTCAGCCATAGTTCGCACACTTGCTGCATCCTTTGCTTCAACTTCTATGTAGGGCTTCAGCCAAGGCCACTCATCAATCATCACTTCGCCCCCATCAAGTTCCCAAACTTCCCTGCGAGATTCTTGGTAACTAGTGTCCATGATACCTATCGCTCTAAATATATCTCTTGTTTTATCAAAACTATCTACTACTGTTTCAATTTCGTGAGCACCACCAACTTTGTCAGCTTGACTGAAATGCTTAAACGTCAGGGTAATCTTATCGCCTTCGTCACGCAGACGAATATAGCTGTTGTGTACTTGCAACCTACGGTCATCATAATCAAACACATAGCGGCGCATGAGCTGCATAGGTTTTATGAGTACTGCACCTGCGTTTTCTAACCGTTCACGTATTTCGTCAATATTGATATTGCAAAATTTAACTTCAAACTCTGTTTGCATATCACCATTCTACGCTGTTGTGTGATTTTCGGTAGTTATTATTGCTTTAACTTCTTTAACAATTTCGTCTGCATCACTGCTGAGTACTGTCTTAATACCCAAGGCTTGTGCATTCGGCATGTTCTTTGGCAGGTCATCAACAAATATCATGCTTTCTGGCGCTACGTGAGCTCGTTTAGCAGCGAGCATATATATTTCGGTATCAGGTTTCGCATAGCCAACATCCGAGGAGAAAATAACCTGGTCAAAGCCACCACACAAACCACTCTCTTTTAGTTGCTGTGCGCTAAAAGGGTACATGTTTGACAGTATGCCGACGCCAATGTTTTGCCGTTTTAGCCAGGCAACTAGATCATAGACTTTTTTTACCGGCCGCGTGAGTTCCGCTTGGCTTAGAAACGTATCTTTTGTCAGCGGAACTGGACCTGGATAGGCAGTGTTGATTGCCAACAAAAAGTCTGTCTCGGTCATCTTGCCGGTCCTAAACTTTCGATGAGCTTGCATGAAAGGCTCAAAGTCTTCGATCGGCCTCCCTGTATGCGTTTGCAAAATATTTTCGAGTGATCCACCGCCCCCACCTTGTGAAAGCACACCGCCAAAATCAAAATACACAAACGAAATCATGACTGTCTCGCAACTTCTGCAAGTAGTGCCTTTTCCATAGCAGCAAAAGGCGCCTCTTGCCCGGTGTAGGCAGCGAATTGTCGGAGTGCCTGATGTATCAGCATGCGGTACCCTGGAATGGTTTTGCAACCGCGAGCTTTTGCTGCTTTTATGAGGTTGGTCTCTACTGGCAAAATAACAATGTCCATGAGCACAACGTTTTCCGGTATATCTTCCGGGTGCAAGGGTATATCGTTTGTTTGACTACCAACAGAAGTTGCGTTGACAAGTACATCGCAAGATAATTCTCTAATTTGCTCGAATTCACCACCGTACGTACAGCCAAACTCACTCGCTAGCTGCTGTCCTTTTTTTGCCGTACGATTAAGGATTGTCACGACTGCGCCGGCCTGCAAAAGCCCATAGACTATCGCTCGTGCAGCGCCGCCAGCGCCTAGTATAACCACCTTTTTATCAGCAAGTTTTGTTACTTCTTCTAACGCTTTAACTGCACCAACCCAGTCGTAGTTGTAGCCGGTAAGAACACCGTCGATATTAACCACCGTATTAACAGCACCGATAGTTCGAGCAGTGTCATCAATGTTATCGAGCAGCGGCATGATGTCTTGCTTATGTGGAATAGAAACTGACATACCGGCAATTCCCAAGGCGCGCATACCAGCAACCGACCCTTTAGTATCTGTTGTTTTGATTGGCAGATATAGGTAGTTTAAACCCAATGCCTCATACGCCGCATTATGCATAGAAGCACCAAAGTTGCTCGTCTTCTCGGCGATAGATATACAGAGTTTGGTATCACGATTGACCATTATAGCTCGGTTCAAATACCACTATTTTGCAAATTCGATAGCACGGGTCTCGCGAATGACATTGACTTTGATGGTACCAGGATACTGCATTGTAGACTCAATTTTATTGGCTATGTCGCGAGCTAATTTGATAGAGCTAAGATCGTCCATTTTTTCTGGCTTAACAAACACGCGCACCTCTCGTCCTGCGCTTATGGCATACGACTTATCAATGCCATCAAAGCTATTGGCAATATTCTCGAGATCCTTCATGCGCTCGGCAAAGTTCTCGGCAGATATATTGCGAGCTCCTGGGCGTGAGGCTGATATCGCATCTACCACACGCACAATTAGTGCTTCGGTTGTAGTTGCCTCCATATCATCATGGTGAGCCTCGGCTGCATGAGCGATAGCTTCATCAACCCCGTACTTCCGTAACATTTCTCCAGAAATATGATGGTGCTTGCCTTCAATCTTATGGGTAAGGGCTTTGCCGAGGTCGTGTACAAGTGCGGCGTATTTAGCCACTCGTACATTAGCTCCCAACTCTTCGGCAATAACACCAGCAATATGCGCCATTTCGGTTGAATGCTTGAGGACATTTTGCCCGTAGCTTGTACGGTACTTGAGCTCACCAAGTAAGTGCAGGACTTCAGTTGGGATACCCACTACACCTACCTCACGGGCAGCGTCTTCACCGGCACGAACAACATCTTTTTCAACTTGCTTCTGCGCTTTTGCGACGACTTCTTCGATTCGGCCAGGGTGCACACGGCCATCCTTCAGCAGCATCTCCAGTGCTACGCGTGCAATCTCTCGTCGTACCGGATCAAAGCTTGAGAGAATAATCATACCGGGCGTATCATCTACCAAAATATCGACGCCAGTTTCGCGTTGCAAGGCCTGAATATTCCGCCCTTCCTTGCCGATAATGCGACCTTTCATTTCCTCGTCTTCGAGCTTAACAGCCGTTACGGTTCTTTCGGCAGTCACTTCTGAACTCATACGCTCCATCGCGGTTGCAATAATAACTGCGGCCTGCTCTTCGGCAAGATCTCGCGCTTCTTGTTGGCGTTTTACAATAAGACCTTTGAGGTCTTCTTTGATGTCTCGCTCAGTCATTTGCATCAGCTTCTCGGCAGCTTCTTTTTTAGTCAGCTTGGCTACTTTTTCGAGCTTTTCCTGCTGCTTTGTTCGGATGTCTCTGATTTCATTTTTTAGTGATTCATTTTCTGCTTCACTCGCTCGTAGCTTTTCTGAACGCTTATCAAGTTCGTCCAGTTTTTTGTCCAGGCTTTCTTCTCTTGCCAGTAATCGCTCTTCAACATCTTTGATTTCACGACGACGCTTTTGCTCATCCTTGCGCGCTTCGTCTGCGATATCTGCAGCTTCTTTTTTGGCCTTTGTGATGGCCTCTGCAGCTTCTTTTTTAGCCTTGGATAGTTCTTTATCCGCCTTTTCTTCGACACTACCTAGTTTCTTTTTAGTAGCTGCCTGATTGGCTGCATAGCCAACAGCTAAACCAGCCACGGCCAAAGCAATGGAAATTGGTTCCATAGGGTTTCCTTTCTGTTCCGATTTATCCGCTGAACAATCGCTATCACGTCACTAGTTCACGCTATAAATCGGGTTTGATGCATTATAATATGTCGTCAACGGACATCAATCTATGAGTATCCTACGACCTAGCATACAACGAAATACGAACATTGGGAATCGCCATTGCTAAATACGGGTACCTGTTATTGCTCAATCCTGAGCCGGCCGATATATATCTTGCCCGACCAGCCGGGTTTCCGGCAGACGTTGAATACTCGGTGAGTCAACCCTTTCTTCGACTACTTCTGGAGCGACTCGTTTAGGTTTTATGTCGCTTAAAAGGTGGTTGATCTTATCATTTATATTTTCGGCAACATGTCGATAACGATCAAACATCTCCGAAACAGTTTCGTGATGCTGCTCTTCCACTTCCGCCTGCGCAACTGTTGGTGCAGCTGGCTGCTTGTGCAAGTCGGATATGTCTAAATACTCTTGCCAATGTATATACGCATCGCCAGAAGTTGGCTTTCCCAAACGAACGCGTGGCTGCCGATGCTGCAGTGTAGCTGCTCGCCGAACCACATGACGTTGAACTCTCGTCGCAGCTAGGTCACGACGGTGCGAGTGCAAGGTTCGAGCTCGATGGGCGATGGAAACGCTATCGAGAGTAATTCGAGGCTTATCCATATAGTTAGTTTTCGTTTTTGTAGAGGAGGTCAATGTCTTTGCAGGTACTTCCTAGACTCGAAGTGTTGCCCTGTGGGGCTGGTGTGGTGGCACCGACCGAGAGTAGGAAGTGAGAGTATTAGTTATGAATACTTACCTCAGAAAGAACACTGACTTCTTTGCTGCGTAATGCAGTATATAAATACTGCCGATGGGTTTTTACCACCTTAATTACCTCACTTGTTTTGTTTTGTATTTGGTGTCTCGCAGGACTTTTTATTTTATCTGCGCTAGTCACACCTTACCATAAGCGTGAATAGTGGTGTCAAGGAGATTGTGGATAAAGTTATCCACAGCGCTGGCTACTACACCACCCATAGTGCCATGCTGGCCTAGTAGCACACTGCACTTAACCTGCAACCCCATTAAGGTCCCTGTTTCATTGAAATCTAGCTAATGGCTGTCATCTCACTTTTTTGGGCTTGTGATGCGCGCTGGAGCCCCATAGAACGGTAAAACGATATCGTCATAATCTTCTTTATTCAATCGCTTGAGTCCACGATTAATCCAGTCATCGCCCTGTACGCCAACTAACGGGACACTTAGTGTGTCACACAACGCATTCGCCACCGTAATGCCAATTCGCAGACCCGTAAAAGATCCAGGTCCCTGAAAAACTATCATACCTTCAATGTCCATCCAGTTAACGCGATGTTCAATAAGCTGTTGTTGGATGGTCGCTAAAAGATTATCCGACAGTTCACGATGCGCCCGCCACGTATACGTAACAACCGGCCCTTCTGTATCACAGATATAAAACTCGGCTTCTGGTTTGTCGGTGCGCAACGCAAGAATCATTTGCCAGGCTCCGGCAACGTATCGAGTCCATCTAATAAGTAATCTATATTCTCGGACGCACTAAATTCAAACTCTCTTTCGTTTTCGCCCTCGGCTCGTATAACAACTTTAAGCCGATTTGCAGGCAGGGTGTCCTCTACTGACGACCCCCACTCTACAACTACTACCGTAGCCGGGTCGGCAACTGCTTCGTGTAGCTCCAAGCTCATGATGCCAGGATCAGCGAGCCGATAAAAATCATAGTGATTGATAACAAAGTGGGGTGTTTCGTATATTTGATTGATAGTAAAACTCGGACTACTCACTTCATGTAAACTACCTGCACCCTTTGCTAATCCGGTAGTAAAGGCTGTTTTGCCTCCGCCGACATCACTTATCAGCTCAATCACTTCGCCGCCTCGTAATTTTTCACCGATCCGAACTCCGAGATCCACGGTTTTTTCGTAACTGGTAGTACTTAGTTTTAATGTCATCGCGATATTCCCATCCAGCATATAGTATCGCGAGCGATCCAAGCCCGACAAGCCACCTGGTGTTGAGGTGCGGCGTCGCTGTCACTGCGGACGCATTACTTGGGGTAGTTGACGTGTCGGACTTGGTCGCTTTTTTGGAAGTGCTTTTTGCCGTGCTGGATTTAGCAGATTTGGGAGTAATAGCTTTGCTTGCTGCTTTCTTTTTGCTCGTGGCAGCTACTGCAGCGGGCGCCTTAGCGGCTGCAGTAGTGGTGTTTGAAACAATGCTGTTAGGTGCACCCGGCGTTACTCGTTCAGTCCACTGCCATATATTATTATTGAGGGCGAAGGACTGCCCCACTTTGGCAGTCTCATAGGCTGCAGTCTCATCAATAATCCTTCCGCTAGCATTTATTACACGCACACGTCCACCGCTGTTGCTGAGCGCCAGCCCAGTTTCGCTTGCGGGCAAAGCAACATATTGTCCCGGCAACAGCTCTATGCCACTGATGACAAAACTATGGCTAAAGGTCAAGCCTGCTTGAATGATATAGTCCGACATATCTACAACCATAGAGCCGGCATTGTATAGTTCAACAAACTCATCTTCTGCATCAGTCTGCGGACTGGCAGGATCAATAAATAATTCGGTGATGCGAATATCGCCAACTCCATCAGCTGTGGGCGAGGCGATGGCCTCCTCCCCCTCAGCTGGCAGAGCTGGACCGGGATCAATTGGTTGCGTTTCTGAGTCGGCTGGCTGCTCAGGTTTGTCAGTTTCTTCATTAACCACCCTATCACTGGCTGATGATGGCGATGGGTGTGCACTGACTACAAAATCCGACATATTATTCTGGCTATCGATAAACTGGCCGTCTTCATCAACTTTTCGCTTTAAACTCTTACCATCATCTGTCCCGGGCAGGGCATCTTCACCCATAAACTCTTTGGCGGTGCCCCACCCGATCAGATCCACTATTTGATCAGTTGCGGGTGTACTCCCCACGGATACGACCCGTAAACTACCCCCCGACTTACTCATCCCGCTTGTTAAATCAGCATCAGATATATCTGACAAATAATCTTTAGTAGTAATCAGGTAACGATCACCAGGATTCAGGCTGCCAGAAAGGCTAGCTTTCTTGCTCCACTTTGAAGTAGCCCCGGTTGCCAAGTAATCCAACCGCCAGGTACTCAGATCAATTACTGTTTCGCTTTGATTAAATAGCTCGACGAAGTCCTCACCGGTAGAATTACTACTACCGGTTTGAACTTCGACAATCAGTATGGTCGCTTTCTCCACCGCTAGTGCCGACCGCGGAATTGCGGTTGATAGAATTGCTGCGCCGAAGATTACGATTGCCCACCCGTACTTCATGCCTGCAATTAATCAGATTTAGTATTTTTTATGCAATACTTTTTCTAAATATCAAATTCGCTTACGGTTGCAAGTATAGTGGTATAATTGTGCATAAATAATTAGTGAGCTTAAGCACCATATACCCCTTATGTTTCGCCTCATTTCAACATTAATTAACAAGCCGATACTGTCGCTACAAACAAGTTCGAGCGTAGGTAAAACAATTGGCGCACTCATAGACCCAAACAAACTTCGCGTTATCGGCTTCCACGTTCAAAGCCCAAACGACACTGGATCCATTCTGCTATGGGAAGACATTCGAGAGATTAGTAGCATCGGCATTATAGTCGATCGCTATGACCACTTAGCTCACCCCGAGGAGCTCGTGCGTCTGAAGCCAATTCTAAAAGTGAACTATAAATTGGTAGATAAGCAAGTCGTAGACGAGTCTGGCCAGAAGTACGGAAGAGTGAGCGACTATGTCGTTGATGAGCAGACATTTTTAATCGCAAAGCTATACACGAAGCAAAACATTATTCGAAGCTTTGCAGGAGGCGCGCTGGTTGTAGACCGTGGACAGATCATTGAAGTAAATAAAAAATCAGTTGTGATTCGCAATCCACTCGGCGGCATGGAGTCTGAAACTGCAGCTGCCGTTGCTGGCGCATAGGATTGGTGCTGCCTAATATACTTAATGGGTGGTATAGTGAACCTATATGGCAGCAACCTGGTTTATAGCAATTGTACTGAGCGGCGGTGCGGCCGGCTGGATGTATACAAAGCTTTTGCGCAATAACGGAAACCAACGAGACACCATGATCGCCTCTGGATTAGTCTGGCTCATAGGTTTTATTGTCTTATTTTTCGTACTGAGAAGCCTTGGCATTTAGTATAAGAATGTACCTAATTTACTCCTTTGCAAGTGCAGATTTTATGTCGTCATAACTAAAGCCCTTGCCAGCTAAATATTGTATTAATTTTAAATCGTCTTGATAGCGCGCCAGCTTTCGTTTTTTAGCAATAATTGCTGTGAGTTGGTTCGTATCATCAATTGGCGCGTCTTCGAGTGCGCTTGTGATCAATTGGCTGTCCACACCTTTGCTGCGCAGTTCCGCAATAAGCGCACGACGACTGCGCTGCTTAGAAGTTCGCACACTGATGAGCCACGTGGCGTATCTCAGTTCGTCCAGCAAATGTTTGTTATAAAAATATTCAACCAGTTGGTTGATTAGTTCTGGCGCGGTTTTTTTGCGACGCAAGTAATCACGGAATTCGCGCTCAGAGTGCGGTCGATTCATCAACCACTCCATTGACCGCATACGCAATTTACCTTCATCTGATTTTTGCTTTAGATCCTTGAGACGTGCTTCATCTATTTCCAATCCAACGACTAATTTTTCGGCTAGTAGCTCAGTTAAGTTAAGCGAAAAAGCGTACGACGTGTCTATATATATGCTTACGCGATTCTCGTCACGAACCTGCTGCTTGATATTGGTGATTTTCATACAACTCTACGACAGGAAAGTTTTTAGATAAAAACGCTCCATGCCAGCTTTAAAGTCTGGTCCATGGTATTTGGTGTAGCGAACCCAGTACGGGGTAAACACCAATACGACTTCATCAGACTCATCCCCGGGCATATCACCTCGCCGGCCGTATTTTGCCTCATACACATCAAGCTCTTTTGCCGCATCGACTTTCTCGACCAGCTTTATGAGCCCTCGCATTTGTAGGCTAAACGATACCCCCTTTGTTGTGCCCACAACACAAGCGGCGGGGGCGTCTTCTTGTTCAAGTAGCAACTTGCACTTATCGGTATCTCGCTTGGTGACGAAAATGAACTGATAGATATCGTTTGTTGCGTACAGTAACGCAGCCGAATGAATATCCCCAGCCTTAGTTATGGGTAACGACACAACCGCAGCCGTTTCGCTCTGCAAAAAGCTCTTGAGCCCCGGCTCCTCCGATAATCGCTTAGCTTTTAGATCACTCATATCGCCTCCCTTTCTGTGAGCAGCTGGACAAGCTCCGGTATCTGTATCCATCTTTGATCTAACGAAGTCGAAAAATGACCGGCGCCATGAATGATGATCAACTCAGCATCTAAGCTGTCTGCGATCCGCTTCGCCCCATCAACTGGACACCATGGATCATCCTCGCCGTGCAATACAATCGCATGTCGCACATGCCGCTTCACCGCATCATAGTCTATGGCGGGTTTAAATAGATACTTGTGCTCCTCCGGCCACAGAGGGCTGTCAAAGGCGCCAATCAACACCGCGGTGTCCACCTTTTTCTGTAGGCGAGGTAGTAGCTGCATGATTTCGACCGCACCAGAGGAGTGCCCTACAACGAGATTATCACTCCAATCCCAATCAGTACGAGCCAACAAGAAATCGGTCATCTGTGTGGCATCTGGCTGCTGTGCGGTGGGCAAGTTTGGTACCCAAACCATGTAACCACGTGCTTCAAGTTGTGCCTTGAGCCATGGGTACCAGTGCCCGGTAGCATCCTGCCCCATCGCATGGAGTATGACTGCTCGTCTCATATATCTAGTGTAGCAGCTCCCTTCTGATCATCCGCCAAAAGAACGTCGGTTAATCTTCTTTTTTGGCAGCATCACTCACGAGCTTAGCAACGGTTGTTAGCACCTTGGGGTTGTCTTTAAGATACTGTTTGGCTGCTTCGCGACCTTGCGCGATGTTATTGCCTTCGTACGCAAACCACGCGCCACTCTTGCTGATGATACCGCGCTCGGTAGCCAAATCGAGTACATCACCAGCTACAGAAATTCCTTCATTGTACATAATGTCAAACTCAGCCTGGCGGAATGGTGGTGCAATCTTGTTCTTAACAACTTTTACGCGAGTACGGTTGCCAATCACCTCGTCGCCTTCCTTTATTTGGGCAATGCGTCGAATATCCATCCGCACTGACGCATAGAACTTGAGCGCATTACCTCCGGTAGTAGTTTCGGGATTTCCAAACATAACACCGATCTTCATTCGCAACTGATTCAAGAAAACTACCGTACACTTACTGCGGTTAATTATGCCGGTAAGTTTACGAAGTGCTTGACTCATCAACCGCGCCTGCAAGCCCATGTGGCTATCACCCATCTCGCCTTCAATTTCCGCCTGAGGCACCAGTGCGGCGACAGAGTCGACAACGATTATATCAACAGCGTTAGAGCGCACTAGGGTCTCCACAATCTCAAGCGCCTGTTCGCCGTTGTCCGGCTGGCTAAGAAGAAGCTGCTCGGTATCAACACCAATTCGCTTAGCATATTGCGGATCTAATGCGTGTTCAGCATCAATAAACGCCGCCGTGCCGCCACTCCGCTGTACCTCTGCAATAGCATGCAGGCTCAGGGTGGTCTTACCGGAAGATTCAGGGCCGTAAATTTCGATTATTCTGCCTTTTGGAATCCCGCCACCGAGTGCAAGGTCAAGACTTAAACTACCCGTCGGAATACATTCGACATCAATTTTATGCGCCTCTCCCAACTTCATAATGGCGCCTTTTCCAAATTGCTTCTCTATTTGATCAACAGCCAAGCCCAAGGCCTTGCCCTTACCTTCACCATCATCACTCGGTTTATCATGCATGACTTTTTTGTCTGCTTTTGCCATGGGTACCCTCCCTTATTTCGTAGTGCGATCATACCAAGCTTGACATTTTCTGTACAGCTTAAGCAATATAATTTTTTACATTTAACTGATACGTTAAATGAATATTATAGCCTTAATCGTTACGCACTTGGCTACAATCAAATACCTAGATTCAATCGCAAATCGGTTATACTTATTCTGCATGCATATCTCTGATTCAATTGTTGAAAAACTTTTGACTGCCAGCCATAAAGTTACCGCTGAGCAGCTTGCTAGCATGCACGACCAAGTCAAAACGACAAAGAAGTCTCTAGCTGATCTGGCCGTATCAAGCAACCTCACTACAGAAGCAGAACTCACACGCTTCTATGCTCAAGAGGTTGACGTACCCTATGTAGATTTAAATCCACTCGAGATTGACAGCGAAATTCTACACACTGTACCGGAGCGCACAGCAAAACAGTACCGAGTTGTGGCCTTCGGTCAAACGCCAAGTGGTGCTAAAAAACTCGCCATTGAGGACCCCGACGATGTGCAGGCCGTAAACTTTTTACGCAAAACGTTTGGCTCCAATCTACAGTTGTATGTAGCTAACAGCTCAGCTATTAGCGCATCACTCGATCTGTATCGCGGCAATATATCCAGTGAGCTAATCAAAGTAATTTCAAATGATGACTCAAGTGAACCGGTCGAACAAGAAGTATCTGAGGCTGATGTCGCCGAAGACTCTCCAATTGCACAGACCGTGAACCTGCTCATTGAGGACGCCGTCAAACAAGGAGCAAGCGATATCCACATTGAACCACGAGATCTGCTGGTGTTAGTCCGCTATCGAGTTGACGGCATGCTGCGAGAAGCTAATAAATTACCTAAAAAAGTCCACAACGCATTGGTGTCGAGAATTAAAATCCTCAGCAACCTCAAAATAGACGAACGACGAGCCCCGCAAGACGGCCGTTTCAAGGTTGAAATAGGTGGTCATGTGTATGCGATGCGGGTTTCTACCCTTCCGGTGGCCGACGGCGAAAAAGTTGCAATGCGAATCCTCAACGAATCTTCAAAACCGTCTACGCTCCAAGAACTGGGTTTTTGGGGTACTTCGCTCCGTGCCATCAACAAATCCATCACCAAACCCCATGGTATGGTGCTCGTAACCGGACCGACCGGCTCAGGGAAGTCAACTAGCCTGTTTTCTATCCTCAGTATTCTCAATAAACCCGCTGTCAATATTTCGACTATCGAAGACCCGATAGAATATCGCATACCCGGCACCAACCAAACTCAGGTCAATCCCGTGGCCCATATGACGTTTGCTAGTGGCTTGCGCGCACTGTTGCGACAAGACCCAAATATCATAATGGTAGGAGAAATTAGAGATACCGAAACGGCCGGATTAGCCGTGCAGGCCGCGCTAACCGGCCACCTCGTGTTTAGTACCCTCCATACCAATAATGCAGCCACCAGCTTACCCCGCTTGCTCGATATGGGGGTTGAGGCGTTTCTCATTGCCTCCACTGTGCGGGCCGTCGTCGGCCAAAGACTAGTCCGTAAGCTTTGTGTTGATTGCCGCCAATCGTATGCGCCTAGCAGTGCAGCGTTAGCCGAGCTAGACGACGTGTTCCACATTAACAACCCTGACGCTATCGCAGAACTACACCGTCTTGAAAGCGAAGCTCGTGCAGCAGGCATCGGAGCCATTAGTAAGCCAAAATCCTCAAGCACCGTCGACCGTAATGCCCGCAGAACCCCCGAGCCCGCCCAGAACGACTCTCAATTAGCGGACACCCCACTCGGTACAAGCGAAAGTGCCATCACAACCTTGTGGCAGGCAAATGCCGAAGGATGCCAAACCTGTAACCACACGGGATTCAAGGGACGAATTGGTATCTACGAAGTTCTTGATAATTCACCAAGTATCCAAAAACTGATAATTGGTAACCACTCGAGCGAAGAGCTGCAAGCACAGGCAATATCAGAAGGGATGCTGCCAATTCAAATGGATGGTCTCATTAAAGCCCTACGAGGTATGACAACTATTGAAGAAATCTTACGCGTAACGGCAGAGGCGTAACTATGCGATTTACCTACACGGCGAGCACAAAAAAAGGCAAAACAGTGACCGCTACAATTGATGCTTTGTCTAAAGAGGCCGTCATCTCCAAGCTACGCCACGAGGAATTGCGCCCACTCACTATTCATGAAGTGAGCAACAAAAAAACCCGGCATACTATCTTTAAGAAGAAAGTGCCCATCAAAGATTTGGTCGTGTTTACCAGGCAGCTTTCAACCCTTTTTTCAGCGGGAGTACCACTCAATCGTTCTATTGATACGCTTGGCAGCCAAATGGAAAATCCATACTTCAAAACTGTCATCGCTGCAATTGGCAAAGATGTCCAAGCAGGCAATTCACTTGGCGATGCTTTCGAGAAACATCCTGCGGTATTCAACGAAGTATATGTATCAATGGTTAAAGCGGGTGAACAAGGCGGTATCCTGGACGACATTCTTAAACGTTTGTCAGCGCAAATCGAAAGCGAAGCCAGCATCCGCAAAAAGGTAAAGAGCGCTATGATGTACCCTGTTGTCATTCTGTCTATTACCATTTTCGCTTTTTTTGGAATTATGATTTTTATCATTCCCAAAATTAATCGCATACTTATAGACCTTGGCGGTCCAGACGCCAAACTCCCAATCTACACGCGCATACTGCTAGGATTCAGTAATTTTATGCAGCAATACATTGTGCTGATTATCGCGGTGCTTGTTATCGCGGTAATTATGTTGCGCCGATACACAGCAACCCCTACCGGTAAATACAATTTACACTCCTTGCTCCTGCGAACTCCAATTATCAAGAATATTGTTATTAAACTCGCGATTGCGCGATTCGCCCGGACATTCGCTTCACTCATGGCCGCAGGCGTCGGTGTACTGGACGCTTTAGCCGTCACCGGCGGCGCAATTGGCAATAAGGTGATCGAGAAAGAATTGGCAGAAGCTGCGAAGGCAGTCAAAGCTGGCAAACAGTTGTCGCAGCCAATCGCCGCCAGCCCACATTTCCCAGCTATTGTCGGTCAAATGCTCGCAGTTGGCGAAGAGACCGGCCAAATCGATACTGTACTCACTAAAGTTGCAGACTTTTATGAAGAAGAAGTCGAAACAGTCATTGACGGACTAAGTTCAATCATCGAACCAATAATGATCGTCATTCTTGGCGCCTTTGTGGGCCTCATCGCTGCGAGCGTCATGGGTCCTATAGCCAGTCTTACAAAGAACATAGGTACAAACTAGTCCCTATTGACTCCTAACTGCTTACGTTTATAATCAAAACTAGCAACTTACTCTTGTAAGCAGCAACAAATATAATCAAGGAGGGTGGGTCTCCATGACTCTAAAGAATAAAAGAAGCGGTTTCACCATTGTGGAACTATTGATCGTGATCGTTGTAATCGGTATTTTGGCTGGTTTGGTCATTGTTACTTTCAACGGCATCCAGCAAAAAGGCCGTAACACCGAACGGACAACCGACATTAAGGCTATTGAGGCGCAGATCGAGGCTTACAATAGCCAAAATGGGCGTTATCCAACACTCGCTAACCTCAATGACAATGATGGCGACACCAGCTGGGTTGGTCAAAACCTTAAAGGCCTCAAGCGCGAAGCGCTCCGCGATCCTAAGCAAACAGGCTACACCATGGCAGGCGCCCCAGCTCAAAATGTTTACTCATATGTTGTAACATCGGATACTGACGGTATTTGTGACAATGGCGCAACTGCCGGCGGTGCCGACTGCGCCAAGTACACCATCACTGCTACCTACGAAGGCGGTGGAACGCTCGAGCTTAAAGGCTCCAACTAGGAGTAGCTTCTTAGCAGCAAACACCTCTGTGTAGACAGGGGTGTTTTTGCTATACTAAGCTTAAGGGGAAACGTGGGTGCGGCAACGACTTAATCATCAAGGATACACGCTAGTTGAACTAGTTATCGGCATCGGTGTGTTTGGCATCATTGCCTTGAGCGTCTATGGGCTCTTTGAGGCACTCACCAATAGCGCTATTGTCGCCAAGCAACGAGCAGTGGCATCCACAATCGCCACAAATCAAATGGAATACCTTAAATCATTACCCTACAACAGCCTTGCGATTGCCGGTGGTGCCATCTACTCTGCCACACCATTGCCAGCAAGTAGTGAAGAAAAAGTGAATGGGATAACCTATACCGTAAAGAACGCAATAAACTATGTGGATGACGCCTACGACGGATGCGGGAACTATCCAACCGAGCAGCTCAAGCAGCGATACTGTCGCAACTACCCACCGCCGAACGGGGCACCAGCAACTGATGCAAATCCCCAAGACTACAAGGTAGTGCATGTTTCGGTGCGCGATAAGCACAACCACACACTCGCTGAAGTGGATAGCCATATCGCTGCTCGAGTAGCCGAAACAGCCAGCACAACTGGAGCATTATTCGTTAATGTTATCGATTTTGAAGGCAACCCCGTCAGCGGCGCAACCGTCAATGTGACAAACACTACCGTCACGCCGAATGTTGCAGCGTCAGACAGCACCGACAATAACGGTACGGCTATTTTCTACGGCCTCCCACCTGATACGAACAATTACGACTTTGTAGTAACCGCTTCAAACACCGGCTACTCAACACTCAGCACAATCGCTCCAAACGGCACGCTACAGCCCGTGTATCCAAGCCAGCGGATTTTCACGCAGCAATCATCATTATTGACGCTTACTATAGGACCCCAGGGAAATGATTCAATCGTGCTCGAGACGACTGACACATCAGGAAATCCGATAAGTGGTGTTAAGGTTTATGCTAAGGGTGGGTATAAAAAATACACTTTATCAACTGATACGAGTTATTACTTTGACAACCTAACCCCAACTGATTCTCGTCCAACAACCGATGCTCAAGGAAATGGCGCGCTTTCGGCACTTGCCCCAGGAGACTATTACTTCTGTGGTGACGATGGCACAACTGGCTGCAGTAAAAATGGCACGACGTACTACCTTGCCGCCGCGATACCATACGCTGGTGCGGGTATACTGCAGCCAATTTCGGTCCCAACCTTCTTGGCAAGCGCTCCACCAACGACCACATTCCCTTACGGTGGCAAACAACACTTACAAAAAGTGCGGCTCATGCTTACAACGAACAGCAGCTACCCTCGAGTTAAAGATATCTCGCCCAATGAGGCGTCCGCATCGAGTGACTTAAGCGCTTTTGCATTCACCATTACTGGCTCCAACCTTTCTACCGGCAATACGGTTAGCTTAGTTTCTGGCACCGGTACGTACCAAGCAAACTGTTCTGGTAATGCGACGAGCTTGCAATGCACCGCTAACATCAGTGGCGCTACAGGGTCTCTGCAAATAAGGGTAACCTCGAATGGCAACACGCTCATATTACCCACAACCCCGCTTGGAGGCATTAATGTCGTCCAGTAAACAGCGTCCAGAAGCTGGATTCACGATTATTGAGCTACTTATTTCTATGACGGTACTGGGTGTCCTCACCATCGCTTCCTTTACTTACTTCGGCACAACCACCAGCCAGTACTTGAACCTACAAAAAGACGGTATGGCTTTCAACGACTTAACCGTCCAGTCGCAGAGAATCTCGAAGGTGCTCCGTGGGCTCACCAACATATCAGCTGCCACAAATGATGAGCTGACCGTCTATGCGTACTTTCAGCCAGACGACACGTATGTCTCCCAAGTTAAATACTACAAAAACAGCCAAGGAACTGCCTTGTACGCAGAAGTGACCCCCATGACCGCCAATCCTCCAATTGGCACTTTAATAGATAGTCAAAAAAAGACATTTACTATAATGGGCAACTTTTTAAGTCTGCCGAACGTCCATTTATTTGATTATCTTGATTCTTCCGGAGGTATCTTGAATATGCCAATCGCGGATTTACACACTATCAAGGGAATAACCATTAACTTAGCAGTTCCTATAAATGCACCGACCAACAAAGGTAATCGCACCATGACCTCAACTGTTTCACTGCGTAACCGAAAGACAAATCTATGAAACAGCCTACCGATTCTGGTTTCATTCTACCGGCTCTGATCAGCTTCATGGTCGCTATATTAATTGTCAGCGGAGCGGTGTTGACGTTGGTACTTACAAACTTAAATGTGGTCACGAATAATCTAAAAAGTCAGCAAGCTTTCAATATCGCTGAGGCTGGTGTCAACTACTACTTGTGGCACCTGAGCCACAACAGCACAGACTTTAAAGACGGTACTGGCAGCCCTAGCTCTCCAGACCCATCACTAGGCTATGGACCATATGAACATACGTATGTCGATGACAATGCCAAAACCCAAGGTACCTATACCCTCTGGATAAACCCAGGACCAACAGGCTCCACGTTAGTCAAGGTTCGTTCGATTGGCAAAGTCAAGGGTAGTACCATAACCCGTACGGTTGATGCTCAGATTGGGGCACCATCTTTTGCGAGCTACGGTGTCGCATCCGACACTGCACTCTGGTTTGGTGCGACAGAGAGCGCCTCGGGACCGGTTCACTCAAATCAAGGAATACGCATGGACGGCGCAAGCGATAGTGACATAACTAGTGCCAACACGTTATATACGCCATCCGCACAACTGGGCGGCAACGGACAAAGCCATCCAGGAGTGTGGTGCAGCACGACCGTGACCAGTCCAGTAAACTGCAACAATCGTTCAAAAAGCGACTGGCGCTATCCCGTACCAACCATCGACTTTAACGTCGTCAACAGCAGCCTTTGTACAATGAAAAAGATCGCGTTCGGTGACCACCCCTCAACCGAGTCACTGAAGAACCAAGCCAATGCGTGCACCCAGGTCCCAAACACCCGCACGAATGCCTACCTACCACAACGTGCAACCAACGGCAGCTACAATCGTTCTCGCGGCTGGCTAATCGAACTTAACACCAACGGCACCTACAATGTGCTTGAGGTTAACAACGAAACCGACAGCAACGCAAGCTATTCAACGGCACTAAGTCTAGTCAATATTGCATCAAATGTCACACTCCCTGCAAGTGGAGTAATCTTTGCTGAAGATAATGTATGGGTGCGCAGTAACCCGACGTTCCACGGCAGAGTAACCATCGCAGCCGGTAGACTCGCAACAACATCCTCAGCCAACATCACGGTCGCCGACGACCTCATATATTCAACTAAAAACGGCGCCGATGCCGTTGGACTTGTTACTGAAGATTCGATTTATATTGCTCCATACGCACCACCCCAATCGGGATCATTTAACTTTGAAGTCAACGCCGCCATGATTGCACAGTCCGGCAGTGTAACCTATCCACTCAGATACCGTTCAAACAACGCCTGTACCAAGGGATGGGTGAATAATAATCAAACGTTTGCTTTCTACGGATCTATCGCAACGCGACAAACCTGGACCTGGACCTGGTTGGTTGGCAGTAGCCCCTGTGGCTCGGCGGCTTATTCCGCAGGTAATGGTTACATCTCTGGCGTTCTCAACAACTCGACCACCTACGATTACAATCTATTGTATGCCCCACCACCAAGCTTTCCGGTAACCAGCAGCTTTAACGTTATTAGTTGGCGCGAGGTGCTCACTAAACCATGAGTCAGACTAAGCCTATGAATGTGATATGATTACACCTATAAAACGCTTACGCATAATGCATTTCAACACCTATGAGTAAAACATTTTTTTATCGCGATAAACCAATATGCGGGCTCGACCTTGGCAATAATGACATGCGCATTATGCAGCTGCAGTACAGCGGCCAAACCCCGGTGGTTAATGGCTACGGGCACGCCCCATTCCCAAAAGGCGTCATGAAAGACGGTGTTATTACCGATCCAGAAGCTCTTGCAGAAACGACAGTCAAACTTATTAGGGCGGGCGTTCAGGGCAAAATAACCGCACGTAGAATGGTAATGGCCGTACCTGCAAAACGCGCATTTAGTCGAGCTATAAAGCTACCAATAATGAAAACGAAAGATATTGATGAAGCGGTCCGATTGGAAGCCGAGCAGTACATACCCGAAAATCTTGATAACTTGTACTTGGACTACACGATACTTTCTAAGAATGCCAAGGATATCGAGCTCTTTGCCGTTGCAGCGCCTAAAAAGATCATTGATTCTTATATTGAGTTCGCCCACTTATTAGACATGGAACCGGTTGCTATAGAAACAACTATTCACGCTGCCGGCCGTCTTTTCACCTATACAGACCCGTCTAATGTACCGACCGTACTCATAGACTTTGGCTCAACGTCAGCGGACATCACTATTGTAGACAAGAATATTATTGCAACCGGTACCGTAAACACTGGTGGAGACAACTTTGTTACCCGGCTTATAAAAACGCTCGGCGTCAATGAAGTAGAAGCACAAATGATTATTAGCGAATATGGACTCAACCAGTCTTATAAGCAAAAAGAAATACTTGCAGCAATTGAGCCAGAGCTAGATGGCTTATTTACGGAGCTTCGACGAATGATACGTTACTTCGAAGAACGCTACGGAGCGAAACGAAAAATCAGCCAAGTGGTGATAATGGGAGTAAATATTCCAGGACTCAGCGACAAAATGACTGATGTGATGCGAATTGCCGTACGGACTACTGATCCCTGGGATGATAAATTTGATTTTGGGCAATTACAGCCAATCGACAGCAAGATGCGATCTTCATTTACGACCGCAGCCGGCCTGGCGATGATTCGACCTGAGAGGATATTCGCATGATCAATCTGCTACCACCCGCAGCGAAAGAAGATTTCTTATATGCAAGGCGCAACGCCAAACTTTTGCGATCTTGCTTCACGCTATTAGGAGCGACGCTTGGGGTCTTACTCATAACAACTATCGGCATTTTGGTGTTGCAACAATCGACGAAAACATACAACAACCTCAATACATCTGCCGATGAACGCTTAAAAGCACAAAAACTTGAGGAAACACAGGCAAGGGTAGATGAGATATCGAATAACCTCAAACTAACAACGCAAGTTCTCCAGCGACAGATTCTCTTCTCAAGGCTACTGAAACAAATTGGCGCAGCAATGCCAAACAACACCAGTCTTACCGACCTTAAGATCAGTCAAACACAAGGCGCCATAGATATCAGTGCTGTGGCCAGCAGCGAAACAACGGCAACACAAGTGCAGGTTAATTTAAGTGATCCTGCTAATAAAATATTTGATCGAGCTGATATTGAAAGTATCAACTGCAGCTCTTCGGCTAGCAGTGACGCTCGCTATCCATGTAATGTTGATATCAAAGCGCGCTTTGGTGCAAATACATCATTTATGCTGATCCAGAAGGGTAATGCGCAATGACCGCAAAACGTGTTTACTATTTGATGTGGGCTCTATTGGGAGTAAGCATACTTATGGTGTTTGCTTCGGCATACCTGGGTAATGCGATCATGCATCGCCAGTCGGACAAGCTACTTGCAGCAAAGCTAGAAAGTAGGGTATTGGATGAGCAGCAAAGCAATTTAGCTGATGCAAACAAATCAATCGCTAAGTACTCTGAGCTGAATGAAATCGCCAAAGCAATTGTTCCTCAAGATAAAGATCAAGCAAAAAGTGTGCGTGAAATCGTTAAGCTCGCGGCCGAATCCGGCATTAAGTTAAGTTCTATCGGCTTCCCAGCCTCCACACTGGCGCCGGGCAGTAATTCAGAAACACAGGTAAAAAAGGTTGATGGCATCAAAGGTGTCTACCAGATGGAAATCACTATCAGCCAGGATGCCGGTCAGCCAACTACATTCAATAATTTGATAGATTTTCTTTCCCGACTCGAAAACAATCGCCGTACCGCCCAAGTTACGAATATTACCGTTCAGCCCAACGCCAAAGACCGTAACCGCCTGACTTTTAGCTTAATACTTAACGCCTATCTAAAACCATGAAGCTACGACTCCCCAACATCAAAACAATACGACCAATTATAAATTGGTTCCGTCAGTATGGTAGTTTTGTTGTATCGATATTGATCTTACTGCTATTCATCTGGATGGTGTCACGTATCAATATTTACAGCCGTCGTGAACCAAATGAAACCGAGCTCGCCGAACGACTGAAAGGTGTTAAAAAACCAAAAATAGACGACGAGATAGTGGCTAAAATCGAGGACTTGAAAGACAATAACATTCAAGTGCAAGCAATCTTTGATAAAGCGCGCGAAAATCCGTTTAGTGAGTAACGACTGCACACTAGCTTGACGATAGCGGTATGCAATCGTTATGCTGACAAGTATGAAAAAACAATCTACAGCAGGCTTCACCGTTCTTGAACTCGTACTAAGTTTACTTATCATTGGCTTGATCTTTGCCACTGCAATGTCTCGCATCGACCACGCTAAACGCGATACGCGCAACAAAGAGCGCGAAGGCGACACGACAGCCATTCAGCTAGCGGTAGAGGCATACTATGCTAAAAACGCCGGTATCTACCCGAAGAAGGCCGATATGGCAAACATTGAATGGGTCACCACAAACCTGCCAGGTATTGATAATGCAAAGTTAACCGATCCTAACGGGGTGACCATTAATCAACCGGGGGGCTATCAGTACACCCCAACCGAAGATGGCACAAAACCTTGTGAAGATGCTAACGTCAAATGCGCAAAATACACTATTAGTGCCGCGCAAGAAGCCAAGCCCCAAATAGACTTAAAAAGCTTTAATTAATTCAATTCTCGGGCAGGGTATTTGCTACTGTCTGTTTGGTTCGGATTGGCGGACATCAGTATCGGCAGTAACTTGCGGTGTGCCCGCAACCGCCTCGGGCGCAGGACCGGCTTGCTGACTTGGCATTGGCGATACCGGCTGGCTCTGTTGTTGATAGGTTGCATACGGCTGGCTCTGTTGTGCCTCTGGCTGGACTGGACCCGAAAACGGTTGCGGCATAGGAGCTGGCGCATATTGTTGCTGGAAGGTATAGGCATGCGTTTCGGCGGTTTCGTGCATCCGCCGATCTAGGTACTTTTGGCGGGCTGAATGAATTGCCTGTGCGGTTTCGTTGGGCCTTGGACAGTAAATGAATACAAAGTTTTCTACTTCACCAGCTGTCTCTATTAGCAGCGTACCAAAATTAAACATCGTAGGCATAAAGCCTTTTTGTTGCGCTGTTACATCTTCAATTTTTTCCATATCAAGGCGAGCGATGTGCTTGCTAAATAAACCGTACTGCACAATCTCGGAAACTGCCGACTCGGTGATGCACATTTCACTACACCAATAAATATAACGAGCAACGATCAGGAGCAAAAACGCCAAAATGGCTGCGGCGGCTACGCCGGCGTAAATAAGTGCAAGCTGTTCACCCGATAATTTAATATCGAGCTCAGGCAAGGCCAGTTTGATGATAAGTATTACCGAAGTGAATCCTAGAACATACGACACATAGAGTAGCCAAATGCCAAAAGGATGCCGTTTAAAGCGCATGACTTCGACATCTTTATTTGGATTGAGCAAAGGATCCGTCATATCTGTATTATAACAGAGAAGTCTGGTCACTGGCAGCGTTTGCCGGTGGTGTAATTTTAAGATGGCTATACGCTTTGGCGGTCACCTTGCGCCCTCTCGGCGTTCGCTCCAACAGGCCAACCTGCAGTAAGTACGGCTCATACTGATCTTCAATAGTCGTTCGCTCGTCTGCGATCATGGCTGCCAGCGTCTCTACTCCAACGGGCCCGCCATTATAGTTTTCGACGATAGCCTGCAAGAGCCGTCGATCGGCTGGATCAAGCCCCAGTTCATCTATTTCGAGTAGAGCCAGTGACTCTGTGGTAGTTACAGAGTCTATGATGCCATCGCCATTCACATCGGCATAGTCTCGGGTTCGCTTCAATAGACGATTAGCGATGCGCGGCGTCAGTCGCGACCGACGCGCAAGTTCCATTGCAGCCTCGGGTTCAACCTGCACACCCAAGATCCCCGCAGCACGATCAATGATTTTCTTTATCTCATTCGTCGTATAAAAATCAAGTCGATGAATAATCCCAAACCTGTCACGCAGTGGTGCTGCAAGTGACCCTGCCCGTGTTGTGGCACCAATGATCGTGAACTTGGGTAAGTCTAACCGCAACGATTTGGCACTCGGTCCCTTACCAAGCATTATGTCTAACTTAAAATCCTCCATGGCTGAATAGAGTACTTCTTCAACCGTACGACTCAGACGGTGTATTTCGTCAATGAACAGGATGTCGCCGTCAGCAAGGTTCGTAAGTAGACTCGCCAGGTCCCCTGCACGTTCAATAGCTGGCCCACTAGTGACTCGGATATTAGTGCCCATTTCGTGTGCAATTACGTTTGCCAATGTTGTTTTACCAAGCCCTGGCGGTCCAAATAGCAGGACATGATCTATTGGCTCACCGCGCTTTTTGGCCGCATCTATTGCCAATTGCAAATTCTTTTTGATGCGATCCTGTCCGATGTAGTTTGCAAAATCATGTGGCCGCAGTGTATTCTCGATAATCTCCTCTGCCTGCTCATCATCCACGCCTGAATCTATGATGCGATCAATTGCCATAGGCCTTATTGTACCGCACCACGCACACATATTACTTGTTTGCTCGTGTATTAATTCTGTAAGAAGCGGCTTAGGCCCCTGACTTTAAAGCCTGCTTTATTCTTTCTTCGGTGCTTAGGTTAACATCAATACCACTCAGCGCCTTCGCAGCGTCTTCCCTACTAAATCCTAGCGATTCTAGCGCAGCAACAGCTTCGTCACTGGCGCCTTTTGGATGTATGAGTCCGACGGTTGCTAGATCGACGCCCTCGCCAAGCTTATCTTTTAAGTCCACAACAATGCGCTCAGCAACCTTTTTACCGACACCGCTCGCCGCCTGAATAAACTTGGTGTCGCCACGTGCGATCGCTGATTGCACGTCACCCATAGCGCCGAGATCAAGTACGGCCAAAGCCATTTTTGGCCCTACACCGTTTACGCTCAGTAGTAATTCAAATAGTTGCTGCGATGCAATATCCAAGAATCCAAACAAATCATGTGATTGTTCGCGAATATGCTCATAGACATAGACCTTACACTTTTTTCCTATCGTCGAAGCCCCAAAATCATGACTCGTTACAAGCAACCCATAGCCAACCCCTTGTACGTCAAGTACAAGTATGCTGCCAATCTTTTCCGATACCTCACCAGTCAGCGTTGCTATCATACGCTATATGTTAGCACCTTGTTCTCGAACAAAATCCCAGATATCCCCCATGGTTACATCATCGTGTATGGAAACAGATTGGCTAAAAAGCATGAGGGGGCGACCCTTCTCGGCTTTGTAGCGTAGCGTATTAGCTGCGTAGGATCCCGCCAATCGTAAACCTTCGTCGGACAGGCCATACCCACCACCAGGTAGTTGCCCCATTTTATCGCCTACTTGCAACACAAAATGCGGGTCACTCATTGCGACTGTCAGCACCATATCTATTAAATTCGTCCGTTCAATAGGCGATAATATCGCGTCAACATTATTAACTTCCATGCCACACTCCTATATATACAAAACTACAACCTTTTTTGAGCTATTGCAATTTTTGTGCCTGCGCATAGGTCACTGCTGCCGCAAGTGCATCTGCGGCGTCATCTGGTTTGGGGATTTCTTTTAATTTTAGAATCACGCGGACCATCTCTTGAATCTGTTGTTTATCAGCTTTACCGTAGCCAGTAAGTGCCATTTTTATTTGCATTGGCGTGTACTCGAAAATTGGCATTTTTGCCTGCGCGCCCACTAATAACGCTATACCTCGTGCCTGGCTGACTGTCATCACGGTCGTTACGTTCCGGCCAAAAAATAACTTTTCTACTACCATTACATCCGGCTTATTGGCAGTGATGATCTCTTGTAGGCAATCGTGAATTTCTAGCAAGCGAGCCTCGTCCTTATCATCCTTATGCGTCCGAATCACTCCTGCGTCTACCATAACTAACGTATCACTCTGCGCATGGATGACCCCAAAACCCATTATGCCGGTACCAGGATCTATGCCGAGTATTTTCACAGCCGCAACTTACTTAAAATTTCATCATGTACCGCACCGTTGCTTAGTAGGATGCCATTTGTTGTTTCGGAATAGGCACACTCCTGCCCTAGTAGGTTTGTGACACGACCACCAGCCTCCCGCACGATTAACTTAGCTGCAGCTACATCCCAGGGCTTAGGGTTACTCATTATGGCAGCCGGGAGTGTTCCGGCTGCCACCAGCATTGCGCCATAGACATAGCAATTGAAGTTAAACCAACGGATCTTTTCGGCGCCGAGTAAGTCCAAAAACTGTCCATTCGATTTGTGTGTTGTCTGCAGGTTCATGTTAGCTCGTCCGCTCACCGCCAAATACTTTAGTTCACTATTAGGTACAATTTTTAGTTGCTTGTCGTTCAAGTACGCACCATGTCCTTTTACCGCGACAAACGAACGCTCAGTAAATGGATCGAACACGATCGCCAGCACTGGCTCTCCATTTTCTACTAACGCCAGTGAAAACATGGATAATGGAGCACCTATAGCAAAAGGCATCGTGCCCTCAACCGGATCAACAACCCAAATCGTTTCACGCGCCGATTCATAGTTTTGCTCTTCACCAAGCACCCCGTGTTCAGGAAACTCAGTCATCACTCTATCAATAACCAGCTGGTTAATGTCGGTGTCGGCTTGGGTGAGTGGCGTATTATCTTCTTTCCATTCTGCTTCTGTAGTAAGCCCAAAATGTTGCTGCATGATTGCACCAGCGTCAAAAGCCAGCTGGCGTGCAAATGCAAGATAATCATTCATGGAAAATTTCGGTTGTTCGGGTGCTGTTGGCTCTTGGGCATCTGACTTTGGTGCAGTAGATACAACTGATCCGTCTGCCGAGCTGACGTTGCCGCTTTCGTCGATTGTTATATCTGGTGAGTCACTGTGCTGAGCCGACTCGTCGCTCATATGTCTATCCCATCGGCAATATCAAAGTTTGCGCTCGTACTTGTCACGTCATCAAGATCATCAAGTGCATCCATGAGTCGCATTACTTTGCGTGCCGTCTCGGCATCCGTAATCTCGAGCGTAGTATTGGGCACATACTGTAGTTCAGCACTTGTGACTTCTAGGCCAGCGGCCTTTATGGCATCTCGGACCTTTGCTAAATCGGGCTTGGCGGTATACACCAACATTTCTTCTCCCGATTCTACAGCGTCCTCAGCACCAGCATCAAGCATCGTAAGCAGGGCATCCTCGCCCGTAGCTTTTACTGAAATGACACCCTTGTGCGTAAACTGAAAGGCGACACTTCCTGGCTCCGCAATACTGCCACCGGACTTTGTAAACGCAAGTCGCACCTCAGGGTAGGTACGATTCTTGTTATCAGTTGCACACTCTACCATGACCGCAATTCCTCCGGGGCCATACCCTTCATAGGTTACTTCTTCCAGTTGTGCTGCCGATTTATCGGCAACCCGCTGAATTGCTTTTTGAATGTTAGCTGAAGGCATATTAGCTGCCTTCGCTTTTTCGATAATCATGGCGAGCGCTGAATTGGTCGCAGGATCTGCACCGTTACGAGCAGCAATGGCAATTTGATTACCTATCTTTGTAAAGACCGCACCACGCTTAGCGTCAGAGGCTTCTTTTTGTCGTTTAATCGTTGACCATTTGCTGTGTCCAGACATAAGCTTTCCCTACTTAGCATTGTGATTGTTTCTATCTGTTATTATACCATGCTTTGTTGGATTTTTATTCTTCAATATAAGGAAGATTACAAATAGCAAGCCATAGGACATTACCATTCCCAGCGCACTCATGCTTAGTTTGAACTGCGCCCACGATACGGCACTTAGACGCTCAATGAACGCCACCACCAAACCGAGTATGCGCTTGGCCGGCCACGCAAAAAACCATGAAATTTCTGGCTTTAACATGCCAGCAACGCCACCCAAAAAACTAAACAACATAGCAAATGGTATGGTGGGTAGCACTACAACATTTGAAAGCGGGGCAATGGCAGAAACTCGTCCAAAGCTATACATAATCAATGGCGTTGTCATCACAATCGCCGACATAGTTTCGATAAGTATTTGACGCCATAGTCGCTCGGTTTTATATCGTGCAAGTAATACTGGAGCCAAACCAAGTATGCCAAAGAACGCCAAGAACGACAGATACCACCCCAAGTCTCCCCATATATACATTGGATTCAGAAGGACGGTGATAGCCGCAGATAGCGTGAGCAATACCATGGGGTTTACCTCTCGCCCATAGTAAGCTGCGAGTAAACTTAGCCCAGAGACAATCGCCGCTCGCACTATGCTGGCGCTGAACCCAGTCACCAGCAAGAAACCTACAATGAGCGTACTCGCCAGTAAAAAGCCTGCTATTGGTGATAGCATGCTCGATAGCTTACGACTAGCCCTCACAAGAATTGTAAGATTATAGCCAGACACGGCAACAAGATGCATTAATCCTACGGCAGCAAGCTGATTGTTTAACGACTTTGGCAAACCGCTTCGAGCACCCACCAATAGCCCAAAAGCAATTGAAGCTTGGGGATCTGGCAGGGCATTATATAATCCGGCCTGAAATTTGCGGCGCATATACCCGGCCCAATCACTACTATGTTGCAATACCGTTATTTGCGCATAATACATGGACGCCGTATAACTCCCAAACCCATCACGCAAAGTTCCGGTAGCCTGCAAGCGATCGCCACGCACTAAACTTAAACTGTAGCCACGTAGCCGCAGCCGTCCAGGCAGCAATATATTTGCAACTGACCCAGCCCGACTTGGCACAATCTCAACATCACCAACATATGCCTCTAGCTGGCCATTGTCTGCATAAGCCGGGTCGTCCTGTATCCGTCCTATTATAGTAACTTTTTGGCCAAAGTATTGCCGCGCGCTAGATACTCCTTGTCCCAATTGACTGGCTCTCGCCCAGCCGATTCCAATTCCAATCATTAGACAGATAGCGATTAACATTCCAGCGCCGCGACGCCAAGCCACAGCAAAGAAGACACCACCAAGCACAATCGTCCATACCCCCGCCCAACGCCACGCCGCAGCACCGACCATTACTCCAAGAGATATCGAAATTACCAAGCCCGTCCGACTATTTGCTTGCCCACCACGCATATTTGCTAGTATTACAAATGCATTGTGCTCATGCCAATTGATAATTTCTTACTACTTTTGCTATACTGTTTGTATAAGCATAAGGACAACGTAAATGAAACGACGTTCAATACTCAGGATGGTGGTACTTTTTGTCGTTACTCTTGGACTATACCGCATCTACTGGCTCTATCAGACCAAGAACGAACTTTCCTCCCAAAAACCTAAGCAATCTATCCCATCATTAGTCTTTGTCATAATTCCTTTTATCCTATTGGTAGTAAGTGTCGTATCGCTTGCAAAAACAGGCTACGATGCGAAGCAAGACTGTTTACGAGATGTCGCGAGTGGTATATCAAGGCGAGCATGTACTAATCATGAGGCATTCAACCCTGCTGATTGGGCAATAACGTTATTCTACATAACCTGCGCCGTATACGTGCCGTTGCAAGCGATCTTCTTTTGGGGATATAGCAAAGCAGTCAGCACCGTCACGAAAGACCGAATGCCTTTCTCGCTCGCCATGCTCCTGCTGATTGTCCTACCATACGGATTTGATATTTTATTGATTCAAGAGGCATTTAATGAAACCAAATCAAAAAAGAAGTCTACCGTACATAGAGCTGCTACTACGTCGTAGGGCTACTCGTTAACTGACTGAACGTAGCCTCGACATCGATTTGCTTTTTGTCATGCCGTGGGTTCGCGTCGATACCGTCACCTTTATAACGAGGCACTAGGTGCATGTGGTAATGATTCACTTCTTGCTGTCCTGCCTGGCCGTTGTACTGCAATACCGTATAACCGTCTGGCTTAAGCACCGACTGATATCTAGCAGCCAGCTGTTGCGATACCTCAGCGATGTGGGCTAAGGTCGATTGCGGTATGGCAAGTAAATCTTGGGCATGCTGTTTAGGAACTATTAAGGTGTGCCCTTTGCTTATTGGGTGAATGTCCAAGAAAGCAGTCACCAAATCATCCTCATGCACGGTATAACTTGGTAATTCGCCTGCAGTAATCTTGCAAAAAATACAGTCCATAGTTGTATGGTAGCATGCGAAATGAGCGTTGCGCTATCCGTCAAGCGTGCCCGCAGCGTCGTAAATAATATTCGCTACTTTGCAATGTTTGCTATGAATGCCTCGATTGCAGCTGTCGCTTGATCGAGGTCCTTGTAGTACACCGTCTTGGTATTCGGCGAGCCATCTATCATTGCCGAAAGTTTACGATCGGGTGTTTCGCGGTAAAGAGCCAGCGTCGGTATACCCCATTCTTCTGCCTTAGCAATCTCGTACCCGACACCTAAACTTGGGTTGGTAACTTCGGCAATCACGGCACTAGATTCTTTGATCCAGTTGATGTCAGTTTGCCAGATAACATTGGACGGCTTAGCCATACCATTTGGCGTGAGCGTACTATCGGCGAATATTTCGGTTAGTAGTGTGGCCTTCGTTTTTATATACTTCGCAATTTCTGCATATAACTCTGCGTCATCACGGCCACCTCTAATTGAGCAAGCGAAGTAAATGTTCATACCCTAATGGTACCAAAACAAAATCTTTTGATGGAACTATCAACTATTGACTCGTGCCCTGCGCAAAGGCTGGCGTCATATCCTTCATTAGGCAGCCGGCCGGCGATTGCTTAGCAGTATCGTACAGCTCCAATCCAGAAATCGACTCCCATGCATTTTGTACGTCTATAAGCTGCTTCTCCCAACTCGCTCGTATCGACTGATCCAAAAGAGTGGTGGGGCAGATATGGGTTCCGTCCTGACCATCCTTGTTTTTGTTAACTTGAAACTCAAACCTAAGCAAACCGTTGTTCTGGCGCGCAGGCGAGCCGAGAACCTGCCCGACTTTCACGGAATCGCCTTTCTTAACTTTTAGATCTACAAGGTGGTCATAGCCAATAACCCAGTTTGACTGCTCATTTGTCATCAAAAAAACTTCTGCATCCTTACTATCTGCCTGCTCTTTCACAAACCCAACTACACCGTCGATGGCCGCAATCACATCGGTGCCTTCTTTGACTGATGCAAACTCGAAATTCGGATTATGTCTAACCGGTGTACCGGGTAGAATATCACCAAAAATATAAAAACCCTTATGTCCGCTAGCTTTGAAGTCTCGAGTGGCCTGGGTAGTGACGTCCATGCTATCCAAACTCTTAATCCCAAAATTATATAAAACCAAATCTGCTTCTTCCCCGCTCCCACTAGACTGTTGTGTGTTGCCGCCAGTCGGTGCACTCGCATCCTGCTTGTTGTTATCGTGCCGAGTCTTTATAAATAAACCAGCTGCAACAACCGCGCCAAGTATTAGCATAACTATAACAGTCTCAACGATAGAGAAACCACTGTGCTTTTTTTGTTGTAATTTATTCATATGCCCATCATATTGCATATGCTTACCATCCTGCAACCATTCATGAACTTATAGAAGGATGTAGTTAAGGTGTACAAAATTTTTGCTAACTCAAAAGTTAGATTTCTAGTCGCACTATTGTCTCCAGTGGCTCAGTGTTTGCTGTATCATTACTGCCACCGCATCAACTTTCGATGGATCAGCGGCTATCTCCGACGCTCTGCTAGGATGCTCGTCCGTTTCTTGTAGCAATAGTGCCGTCGCTGTCCACTCATCCACATAGCCTTCGTGTATGGCTGGCCGGATTAGCTCATTCCACAACCGAATGACATCTTCTCGTCTGTGCAGACGGTCGCCATTAACATCAAATTGTGCATGCGGGAACACGACATCATCACCTGCATGCAAATCAATTAGATCTTCAGTTATCGCAATACCTCGGCTCTCAAGTCCTTCGGCACTATAAAATGGCGCTAATACTCTATTCCACCCACTTGCTGCATTCATGTTTAAATTATCAACCATGCTAGCATTTTTGCAAACAACTTATTCGTGGACGATATTTCAAGCAGTCAATACGATTGACATGTGTTTGATACCGTAGCTACTTAACAAAACCAACTAACCGCAACAATTCATGAAAGTCCGGTATCAGATTTGGCAGTGAATAACACTCATCTGCGGTCACCCATTTAAATTCTGCATGCGCTGCATCTTCGAC
>CAYYKI010000009.1:0-31927 GCA_964440975.1 uncultured Candidatus Saccharibacteria bacterium
AGTTCCGCGAAGAGTATGTTGTCATTAGTGGTAAATATGTTTTTAAAAGCCAAGCAGCTGCTGTCATTAAAAAGCTAAAAGATTTGTCCTTAATAGAAACGCCGCCAATAAACACACCACCTCCAGCCCACATGCCTCGACCCGCCAAGCCGGTTATTCGCCCTATAAGTACGCCCCGTCGAGACTTGCCACCTCGTCGCATTCGCGTTCGTTAAGCTATGCCGTCACTATCTCGAGAGGTTGAGCACCCGGATTTTGGCACCATAATCTTACGTAAAGTGCGCGGAGCCAAAAATATACGATTGCGACTCCCCCCAAAGGGTGGCGTGCTTGTAACACTACCAACTTTTGTGCCATACCGAACGGCCCTTAATTACGCGCTAAAACAGCGCGAGTGGATTGCATCGCACCAAATAATGGCGCCAACGTTTAAAACAGGGGACAAAATTGGGCACAGCCACAGTTTCGACATTCAGCCGGCTCCTCTTAGTACTATCAATGCCCGCCGAACAGGTCAGCGATTAGTCGTCCGCTATCCTCAAAATCTGCAAGCATACGATTCTAGTGTCCAACAGGCCGCCTACAAGCTTGCAATTCGAGCGCTGCGTTACGAGGCAGCCGAAATCCTCCCTATGTGGCTTAACCGTCTAGCACGCGAACATGGATTTGCTTATGAAGAATGCTTACTGCGGCAGCTTCGCGCGCGCTGGGGCAGCTGCTCATCTCATAAGGTTATTACACTGAATATCTTCCTGATGATGTTACCTGAGCATTTGATTGAATACGTTTTGCTGCACGAACTGACACACACCGAGCACCTTAACCATTCTGCCGCTTTTTGGACGCGACTGGAACAAGCGCTGCCGCAAGCAAAAAAACTCAGACGCGAACTTAAGCAGCACAACCCTGCTCTTTAGGAATAAAAAACCCATTGTTAACTTTTTAATCACTAAAAACACCAAGCTTATGCTTTAATAATGGCAATGGACGGCGCACCAACAACAACCTCAATTAACGAAATGCGATTTCGGCTGCTCATAAATAGTATGAGTGATGCGGTACTGGCATTAGACGCAAATCATCGAATCAACTTATACAATGCTGCAACCCTCGATTTACTAAACCGCAACACTTCAGTAGAAGGCCACACCATCAGTAGCGTTATAACACTGAAGGACAAAGACAAGAAGGCGGTCTCAATTCCTAAGCTACTGGAAGGCACCAAAGGTGCCTTCACCAGCCGTGACTATCTACTAAAAGTTGAAGACGACCTAATAAATGTTTACATAAACATCAGTCCAGTTTATACCGGGTACGGCCACGACGAAGGCCGTAGTTATATTGTCTTAATACGAGACATTACCAAAGAAAAATCACTCGAGGAAGAACGAGACGAATTTATTTCAGTCGTTAGCCACGAACTTCGTACCCCAGTTGCTATTGCAGAAGGTAATGTCAGCAACGCCCAGTTTATCGCGCAAAAACAAGGCATTGATAAAACCATTATCGAAGCTATGACAACAGCGCACAGCCAAATCCTATTTCTGTCCGATTTGCTCAATGATCTCAGCATGCTGTCGCGAGCCGAACGCGGCAACCTAGAAATCACTCTCGAAACGCTAGACATTAAGCATTTGGTCGACGAACTACAAACAACCTACGCCCCAGATGCCGCTACGCATGGCCTAAAACTAACAGTTGAGCACACTGGTAATCTACCAAAAATAAAAAACAGTGAATTGTATGTGCGTGAAATTTTGCAAAACTTTATTACAAACGCTATCAAATATACCCGCGAGGGAGCCGTAACCGTTCGAACCAAGTCGGCAGGAGGGGGCAAGGTTGAAATAAGTGTCAGCGATACCGGCATCGGCATGAGCCAGCACGACCTCAAACACATCTTTGAAAAGTTTTACCGCTCCGAAGATTGGCGCACACGAGAAAGCTCCGGTACCGGACTGGGACTATATGTCACGCATAAGCTCCTTGAAATGACCAAAGCAGAGTTAAGTGTTGCAAGCCAGCTGAACAAAGGCTCAACCTTTACGATTGTGCTTGGTTCTTTGACTGAGGCTCCGAAAGAGAAGGCAGATGAGGAATCGCCGTCAGATTAATTGGCTCGCAGACATTGCGCCCCTTCCACAGCACCTCACCGAACTCGTATCGATACATTGATACATGCAACAAGAGCCACTCTAGCGTAAAAACCAATGGGAAATTTACTAACCCTACAATCCAAGTACGCGGCAGCGTAACAACATAGACAAACAGGTGCGCCACAACGAGCAACAATACACTCATGCTCCATATAGCACGCGCAACCGGCTCGATGGGCAACCAAATGGCCACAAACGGAACCAATAATAACGCCACCATCGCGAAACTAGCTAACGCTGCGCGCACAACGCTCCTTCTGAGCGATGGATATATAGTGCGTACTTCAGTTTCAAACTGTGAACTTATACGCTTGCGTGTTGTTACTCCATAGCCATGTGCTCCCGCCAAAAATCGGTAACGCCCGTTCATCGCAAAATAACGAGCAAAGTAGCGTTCAGGATTAATCGCTGCCCGAACAGCCTCAAAACCGCCGCTCTTTTGGAGTTTTTCTCTATTAGCTACCCAAAGCGTGGTCATACTTGGCGGGTTATCTTCCGTGCGCAACCAAGCAAGCACCCAAAAATTGCGAGGTAGCAGTAGGATACTTGTAAGTAGACCCGCCTTGCGACGATGCGGCATGAGCGACACCATGTCGTAGTGCTTATTGAGCATTAGTTGCATAATGCTACGTATAGATTGCGGAGATAAACGAACATCAGCTCCTGCAACCATTACGTACTCACCACTCGCTTCGTCTAAAAGCTTGTCGTATGCTTGATTGCGCGCTTGCCAGCCCTGCGCCGGCAACGAGCCCTCAATAAATCGCACCCCGTCCTTTGCAAACGAGCGAACCACGGCATCTGTGGCGTCCTGAGAACAATCATCCAAGACTATTATCTCCAGTTTTGGATATTCCGACTCGAGTGCTGCTTTGAGACTTTTACGAATTGCATGATGCTCGTTTCGAGCAGCGATCAGTAGGCTAACAGTAGGAAGCTGCGCGGTTGGCGTCTTGACGACAGGCAAGCGTCGGCTGCGCCATAGATTCCGCACGACCGATAGTAGCGCAGCCCCTGCCACCAAGGCACTCGCTATAGCCAGGATACGCTCAACGGCAAGCAAACTATAGTCACTCATAAGTCGCCAGAACCCCGCGCTAGCAATGGATACACCACTAAGCCATAGCTGATCCTTAAGTAAAATACGGCGTAACCGAGACTCAGGCTGCAATGGCCTATAAACGCGCAACAAATGGAATACCATATATATGTGAAAAAATACAACCGGCACACTATAGCCAACCGTGTCGCCGTAGACAATGAGTGGTACACTCGCGAAAGCACTGAATATACTGCATGAAGCCCACCAACGTCGGTGCGACCAAGTGATGTCGGATGCGACAGCCAATAGCACAAATAGTATCGTTGCACATTCGATTGTTAGCCAGAGAGCCATCTGGGTGTCCATACGGTATTAATCTTAGCATAAGGAGTATGGATAGCTCCGGTTTTTATACAACAGCAACCTGCGCAATTTGCCATATTTTGCTTTGTATAGACAATTCCATGAACGCGCATTGACTAAATCATCATAATCCTTTACTATTGACGGGTTGAAGGCCTACCATAAAGGTAGGTTTTTTAAGTTACGGAGGAAGTGGTGGCTAAAAAAGCAGCCAAGAAGAATACAGTGAGCCGTAGGGCCCAACGCCGAGATCTTGTAGAGCAACGGGTTAAGCTGCGTAAGCGCATAGCACGACGCGTTCGTTTGCAAGCTCATCGAGCTTGGAGCCCAATCAAGACAGTGGGCAGCAAGTCATATAATCTACCTACACCTAAGGGACGGACTGGCAAAGTGCTTGCAAAGCGCATTCGCGGACCCAAATATTTCCGCGAGTCATGGGCAGAGCTCAAAAAGGTTACATGGCCTAATCGCCAAGAAACATGGCGTCTCACATGGGCGGTATTCATCTTTAGTGCCTTTTTTGCACTCTTTACTTCACTCGCCGACTTCGGACTTACTAAAGCAGTAGAAAGGATCATTCTTAAATAATGAACAAGCGTTACGACTCGTCACAAAAACTATGGTATGCAATCCATACCTATTCGGGATACGAAGAAAAAGTTGCAGAATCAATCCGCCAGCGAGCAGACTCTCTCGACATGAAAGACAAAATCTTTGGGGTCTTAGTGCCTAAAGAAAAGCAAATCGAAATCAAAAACGGTAAGCGCAAAGTAGTCGAGAAGCGGATTTTCCAAGGCTATGTATTGGTTGAAATGAAGTTAACTGAAGATGCATGGTACATCGTACGGAACACACCAAACGTTACCGGCTTTGTCGGTACGGGCACCGAACCAACTCCCGTCTCAAAGGATGAGATGGACAAAATCAACAAGCGCATGGGGGTTGAACAGCCGAAATACAAGATGGACTTCAAAGAAGGTGAAGTTGTCTCTATTGTTGATGGACCATTCAAGGGCTTTGACGGCGCAATCAATGAAATCGATCAAGCCAAAGGCAAGCTCAAAGTACTCGTCAACATGTTTGGTCGCGAAACACCGGTAGAGCTCGACTCACTCCAAGTTAAGCGCATGTAAGTATGGCCTCATTCGTAGAATCTCGAGTCACTGCTGATGAATTGTTTGACGTCTCGACAGACAGAGCGTCTTTGGCAGTTTGGCTCGCAACAAATGAGGTAATGATTGGGTGGCCCAATGCTGTTTGTTACTTTGAACCGTCGGTTTGCGATGATGCATCCCCAGAAGTAACTGCTGCACAATACGGACTACGAGAGGCATTATACGAAATCGCCGATATACCACTAAACGATACTGATCCTGTGCGCATTCATGTACTTATCAATAAAATTGGCGGTTTTACGCACAAAATAATGTCTGGTTTATATCCAGATGATCACCGGGTTCCTGAATACACCGTTAATCTTTTTCCCGATATTAGGAAGAAGATCTTTGCATCCGCTCAGAAACGCAGTGAGCAGCCTAGCGAAGAAAGAGCAATTGCGTGAAGGATCAACCTCGCCAGCCCGCGAGCCACATTGAAGCGCAAATCATGCGCGAAACTCAGCCAACGCAGCAGCCACCATATGTCGAGTATGATGAAAGCTACCTGGGAGGAACTCCTCCTGAAGAAGTCGACGAAACTGTTGATGATGACCCAATAGTTTTTGGCATAAAGAGTAAAGTAGCTTCCGGAGGCTACGGATTTGCGGTATTCTGCGCCAGCTTTGAGCAAGTTACAGGTTGGCGACCTGCTTCGGTCATCGGCCTAGGAGTCGTTGCGATCTCAACAGCCCTCGTGTATGCGGACAATCCTCAGATTTTCTCTATGGATTATATTTTCGGCGATCTTACTGATTAATTTTAAACTTCCACACCAATATGTATGTGATCCCAGTGCCAGTCGAGCACACTTACTGGCCAATCGGTGTATAGCTGTGACTCACCACGATTCCAATTTGGGTTAAACCCAGAGCAGATCATCTGATGCAAGTTAGGTAGTTCGTTTTTTAACAAATAGCTGCCCAGCTTTAGCGTACGAGCCCGTGCTTCAGGGTCGTTAACTAATTTTGTTTCAAGTGGCTCCGTCTGACGGGGCTAGACAACAGGGGTGAGCTGTAGTAGAATACTCAGGTTACGCACACGCCGGATGCTTCACCGGCTCATGCAAGGAGAAATACAATGGCAGATGCCAAAAAAGTTACCGCTAATTTAAAGATGAAAATTCCTGCCGGCAAGGCAAGTGCTGCCCCACCGGTTGGTTCGACGCTTGGTCAGTATGGTGTCAACATGATGGATTTCATCCAACCATTTAACGACGCCACCAAGGAAATGAAGGGCACCGTAACGGCGCATATCCGCATTTACGACGACCGCACAATGGATTTTCGTGTCGTTAGTCAGCCGGTTGATGATCTTATTCGCCAAAAACTAGGCATAGACAAGGGCTCAGGCAAACCAAACAGCGAGAAAATCGCAAAAAAGCTTAGCCAAGCCGACCTAGCAGATATCGCTGAAACTAAAATGGCCGACTTTAATGCGATTGATCTCGAAGGCGCAAAAAAGATCGTTGCCGGTACCGCCCGTAGTATGGGTGTTGAAGTAGAAGAGTAAATAAAGTCTGTGGGAGAGCTAAACACTCGCTAGCACCACGAAAGGAGCCAATATGGCAAAGAAAGACGACAACGTCGCAGAAGTAAAAGATCAAGCTACGCCAGAGGTAGCGGAAAACGAGGCAACAAATGGGACTACTGAAGAAAATAGTGCAGATCAGAATGAAGCAGATCAAGCACCAGAAGCCGGAAAAGTAGCCAAAGCAGGCAAACGCTCAGCTAAAGCACTAAAAGAAGCGGAAGCTGTGGCCGCTAAAGAAGAGCGCAAGGCACACAAGGACGAAGCAGCCGATGTCCCTAAACCAAAAGTTGTGCAAAAAGTCCGCTCCAAGCTCGAACGACGCGGCAAAAAGTATCGTGAGGCTGCCAAGCAAATCGAAGCCGACAAGGCATATACATTAGAAGAGGCAATCGCACTTGCACCCAAACTTTCAACCGTTACGTTTGATGGCAGTGTAGAATTGCACGTTCGCCTTGGCGTGGATCCTAGGCAAGCCGATCAGAACATCCGGCAAACGGTTGTACTACCACACGGCACCGGAAAGACTGTTAGAATTGCAGTGTTTGCTGAAGCCGACCAACACGCTGCAGCTAAAAAAGCCGGGGCCGACATTGTTGGTGCAGATGAGTTTCTGCAGCAACTCGACAAAGAAAATATCGACTTTGATATCTTAATCGCGACTCCATCTTTGATGGCTAAGCTTGGCAAATATGCCCGACTCCTCGGTCCAAAAGGACTTATGCCAAATCCAAAAAGCGGCACCGTCGCTAAGGATGTAGCCAAGGCAGTAACTGAAGCAAAGGGCGGGCGGGTAGAGTACCGCGTTGATAGTGGCGGAAATATTCACGTTGCCGTCGGAAAGCTCTCGTTTGAGACAAAACAGCTACAAGAGAATGCCGAAGCTGTTATGAGCTCAATCCGCGCCGCAAAGCCTTCAAGCCTTAAGGGCAACTATGTACTTAGCGCCCACATCACTACAACGATGGGCCCAAGTGTTAAGCTCAGTATCTAAGCTAAGCGATGCATAAAAAAGAACCTCTACGGAGGTTCTTTTTATTTCTTCACCGCAAGACCATCGTAGTTAAATTAACAATCATTGAGCTTATGGTTGCGACCTTGTCAAATAGGCATGTAGAATAAGGTTACAAGAAGGAGGGTCACGTGGGGGTACTGAGTAATATTCAGATACGTCAGGCTATTGCTGATGATCATATCGTTTGTGTGCCGTTTAATCCAAAGAACGTCTCGCAAGCAAGCTTAGACTTAACACTCGGATATTTTTACTATCAGGTTGAACGCGAAAGTAATCGCGTTGTCTACAACCCGTTTGATGCCGAAGATGTTGAACGCTACTTTGATGGACCGTATCAAGCCATGCCACACCAGGATTGGTGCAAACTCAACGGCTACACACTCTTCCGAGGTATACCTCCCGAGCACCCGATTATCGTTCTAAAGCCAGGTCAGCGCATATTGGCGCATACCCATGAGTTTGTCGGCATACGACCACCCGGCGCCTGGGAAATGAAATCACGATCAAGCTGGGGACGCAATGGCCTGGCTGTTTGTTTTGATGCCGGCTGGGTGGACCCAGGTTACGTGAACCGACTGACGCTCGAAATTTACAACCTCAACCAGCATGAATCGATTGTTGTGCCGGTAGGTGAACGCATTGGACAAGCAGTCTTCCATGAGACGGGTGAAGTTGAAGGTAGCTACGGCGAGGGCAGGGACGAAGGTTTTAGCGGCAAATATCAGCTGGGCTCCAACCTGGAAAATATCATCCGCACCTGGACACCAGACCAGATGCTACCACAAGCCTATAAAGATACGCGCAGAATGCCCGAAAACATCGATGGAGTAAAGTTATGAAACATAATAAGGCATCAGACGACAAAAAACCGACCATCTCACCACGATTACGTGGGCGCTACATCGTATTTAACGGTATAGAGGGCTCTGGTAAAGACACGCAAATTCTTCGGTTAGCAGCGAAACTACGCAGTGCCGGCATACCGCTGCACATCACTCGTGAACCTGGAGGCGCAGACTTAACTGCTCGCGCACTTCGACGCATTACGCAAGATCCTACGCATCATATAAATACCAAGACTGAAGTGCTGCTCTACAATGCGAGTCGCTCGCAATCCCTTCAGCTTATAGAAGACATGCTAGATCGTGGCGTGTGGGTCATCAGCAACTACAACTATTTAATGACGCTGGCGGTCCAGTATTATGCCCGAAATGATGGCATTCGCTACGAAGATATCAACGCGATCTGTGAATTTGCGGTCGGCAGTCTGCACGGAGACATACCAATCTTAATTGATATACCAGCCGAAGTTGGCCATGCTCGCAAGTCAAACTATGGTGGTGGAGAGCGCTTTGATAATCTCAAGACTGAGTTTCTGAGCAAGATCCGTAACGGCCTACTGACGGAAGCTAAAAAGCGGGGTCATATCATAGTAGATGGCGAAGGCTCTATAGAAGATGTAGAGGCAGCCATATGGGAAAACGTTGAGCCCTTTGTAAAGGGAAAAGTACCAAACCACGCACCGCCATACGTTGCAGCCACCAAGGTGAGCGAAATAATTGCCGAAAAGAAGATTCCTTTGGGTAACAATGCTGCAGAATCGATACCAAACAATCCGCCCGCGCGCCCTTCAGAAAATAACTCAGCGAAACCACTTGGTCCACTTCTTGACAAAGCAGCCAACACACCACCTAAGATTACCGCTGCAGGCAAAGACTGGCTACAAAGCCGCACAACAAATGTCGATAGTGACGTATACGGTTTTTACGATACCATCAGCCCCATAACAGTAGCGGCCGCAATGGCGCGACTCAGTCGCCGTGGCGACGACATGCGCATAACGATGCTCGATGAGTTTGCCGAAACAATGGACCAAGATGATGCCTTACTCCACCGAGTTATCACGGCCTATGGCGACGATTCCGTGCAGCAATTGGTAGGCACACACATTGTGGTCGAAAACGCCAGCAATCTACTAACCAAAAAACTCGAGTGGGGAAGGTTAGCCAGCTACCTAGAGCAATCAACTCGATATATATACTTCGACCAGAAAGATGAACGGGGCAACTTCAAATACTTTACGCCGCGCACTCTCGATGCCGATACGGCACAACGCTACGAACAAACGATTGATGCGATTTTTGATAAATACTCCAGCATGGTTCGCAAACTGACCGAATTCATACAAAAGAAATCAACCGTACCAGAAAAAGAACGCGACGGAGCCTGGCGAAGTGCTTGCCGTGCCCAGGCCTGTGACGCGGTTCGAACGGTATTGCCGGCAGCCACTAAGTCTACGGTTGGTATTTTCGGGAGCGCACAAGCCATCGAAAGTCTTATCATGCACTTACAAAGCGATGAACTTGAAGAAGCTAACACTGTTGGAAACGATATACTCACTGAAGCGCGCAAAGTTATCCCTGTTTTCTTAGAGCGTGCCGACAAACCGGATCGTGGTGGGGCGTGGGTTGCATATCGCTCCGAAACCGCCCGAAAAGTAAAAGAGCATGCCGACAGCTTACAGATTAGCTATAGTGCTGACCTTGAGCCTGTAAAGCTTCTGAACGTGTGGCCAAAGTCGGAACTCGACTTATTACCCCACATGCTTTTTGAGCATTCTGAGGGCAGCATCGAAGAAATTGAATCCAAATTGGACAGCTGGAGTTACGAACAGAAAGAAGCTGCATTCAAAGACTATATTGGTAATCGACTTAACCGTCGTCAGCGTCCAGGACGAGCGCTCGAAATGGCACATTATAGCTTTGAACTTGTATGTGACTATGGCATCTTTCGCGACTTACAGCGTCACCGCATTGTCGACGCAATGGAATGGCAGCAGTTAACTCCACGGTACGGCTATGAAGTTCCAGAAATTGTGGACGAAGCAGGCTTAACTGATGATTTTCAGAGCTGCTTTGACCTGAGTTTACAGCTGTATTCATTCATGCAAGCGGGTGGTTACAAACTCGAATCGCAATATGCAACACTACTTGGCCATAAAATGCGTTGGAAAGTAATGTACAATGCCCGCGAAGCGTTTCACCTGCATGAACTACGCACCAGCCCGCAGGGTCACCCAGGTTACCGCAAGCTCGTACAGTTAATGCACGAGGCTGTAGCCGAGCATCATCCGCTACTGGCAGAGGCGATGAACTTTGTAAATCAGGGCGAGGATGCTGAACTCACCCGACTTGCCGCCGAGCGATATACTCAATGGAAACTCAGCCAAAATAAAGCACAGACTAAGAAATAATTGCATTTACTACGTTTTTATTGTAATATATGTATATGAAACACGTGCTCGAAATTGGCAGTGGCTACATGCCCGGACCCTGCTTTCAGGGTGTTCGCACCTACACAGCACTCGACATCGACAAGGCAGATGTGGCCCATGCTGCTCGTCATCACAAGAATATTGCACATATTATTGGTGACGCCCGCCGACTACCGGTAGCAAGCAAAACTATCGATATAGTGATTGCGCGTAATGTATTTGGCGACCCTACATGGGGTGTTAGCGACAGGGGAATGGGCTATGTCTCACTTCTCGGGGCAGCCAATGCTGCCAATACCGAACCAGGTGCTGCATTAACGCTGCTTGATAGACATATTGCACGCAATAAAGACCAGGCAATCGCCGAAGCTGCTCGCGTACTCAAAACCATGGGTCGACTAATAATCATCGAGCAAATCACTCCTGAAGTAGCGATTGAATACTTGGAACAGCCTGGCGCGGCAGATTTGCTGGCCACTAACTTTGCAGTCGAGGAATCAAGTCTTGCAGACGCTCTTCCCGCACATTATGCCAATCGCTTCAAGCATGCATGGGAGTCCGAAGCTGTATGGCAACTCACCAAACAATAGTTGACATTTTTAAATCTTAGCGTAAGCTATCTAGCAATGAGCAATACAACCACTCAGCAATTGGACCTCCTCCTCAGCCTCGATGGGCTGTGCTCCGCTAGTGGTTGGAGCCGCGGTTAAGCACCGCCGAGTACAGCCAAGCAATAAGCGCTCCAACGGGAGTATTTTTTAATTTGAAAGGATTTTTTAGACATGGGTATAGATAAAAGATTTGAAGATTGGGATTCTGAGGTTGTTCAAGACTACTCAGAACAAATAAAAGAAGCCAGGGTTAACATTGCGTACTTTGACACAACACTACGCGACGGCGCACAATCACTGCCGCAACATCGTCAGTTTAGACCAGGTACTAAGCCAATAATTGCAGGAGCCATCGCAGAGGTCGGGATTGATGTTATCGAAGCTGGTTTCCCTTCGACCCCAAAAGACTTTGATCCGGTTATGGCGGTAGCCAGAACAGTTGGGAACAACTCTTACACTGTCGGAAAATGGCGAAATGGCAAGCCGGTTGGTGAGAGCACGCAGACGCCAAGAATAGCGGGCCTATCTCCGAGCACTCGGGACGCAATTGCAAAAACATATACTGCCGTTAGTCCCGCGCAGCGTGCACGCCTGCATGTGTTTATCCCCACCGACGCAGAACACATGAAAGCCAAATTCAAGGACAAGGAACCAGAAGATATTTTTGCGATGGGACGCCAGGCAGTTGCCTTTGCGACTGAATTGGCCGCCACTCACCCAGACATGGACGTAGAATATTCTCTGGAAGCCTGGTCAACAACCGAGACTGAAGTGGCAGAACGAGTCATTAAAGACGGGCTAAACAGTGGCGCCACAATAATCAACCTACCCGACACTGTAGGGCAGGTTGACCCGTGGTCAATACGTGACATGTATAAACAGGCCATTGGCTGGGTCATGCAAACCAATCCGTATGCAACCATTTCTGCTCACCCCCATAATGACCTTGGGTTAGCGGTTGCAAACAGCCAAGCGCTGGTATTTGCGGCAGCAGACTACTCCGCCGAAAGTGGTAAGCCGGTCAACATTCAGCTGGAAACTACGTTCTGTGGTGTCGGCGAACGTGCTGGAAATGCCGACCTGTTTCCTATTGTCGCAGGCATCTTTAAATTTAGTCAGCAACGTAAATTTCCCGTACCCTTGGAGTGGCAATTCAATCCGAACAATGCCGTTTCGCGCGCACAGACTGTCCTGAATGAAACAGAGTCGCGCATGGAACGAATCGCACGGCTTGCAACTATGGGCATTATCGATTTTCGGCCATTGCTGATTAATCGGCAAAGCCCAATCGTCGGACGAGATACCAATGTACATCGTTCTGGCATACACAGTGATGGCATACTAAAGGGTGGATATCGCATATATACATCCTGGCATCCAACTTTTTGGGGCCACAAAAACAATGCTGAGCATGAGGATGGCGACTTCCAAGGCACAAACGGCAGACTACACCTTACCCGATAGCCTTGACATGCATGGGTATTGTCGTATGATTGCTATATGAATCGACGTATTATTCTCGACATTGCTGCAATCGCTTAAATAGCGAGTGGTGTCGACTGCGTCAAAAAATATCAGCAAATAATAACGACCACTCGCGATAGAGTGGTCGTTTTAATAGGAGTGATGTATGGAAGAATTTGCGGAAAAAGTATGGGGATCACCACTACATAGTCGGTTTAGTCCCACCCCGATGGATGAGGCGCCCCAACTGAGCGCAGAATTAGATAACGACGTGTTTTTAAAGCGCGAAGACATGCACGAGGTACACTCATTCAAACAAAGAGGTGCCTTTAGTAAAATGCTCACCTTAACCTATGAGCAAGCTGACGCTGGCGTCATGTGTGCCAGCGCGGGCAATCACGCCCAAGGAGTAGCCTTTGCCGCTCAAGAACTCGGCATGTCTGCGTGCATTGTCATGCCGCAAACCACACCCGATGTCAAAGTAGCTGCCGTTCGATCGTTTGGGGCAGATATTATCTTATTTGGCGATAGCTACAGTGAAGCAGCGGAACATTGTCAGCAGCTCGCAGCAACGAATAATCGCACCATCATCCATCCATTTGACGACATCGACGTAATTGCAGGCCAGGCCACTATGGTACCGGAAATCCTCGATGACCTGCATCATCCTGACTACGTATTTGTGCCAGTTGGAGGGGGTGGACTCATTGCCGGTGTAGCTGCTGCCCTAAAAGATATTGACCCGCACGTGCGCGTCATTGGTGTAGAGCCGGAAGACAGTGCTGCAATGACTCGCTCACTCGCTACTGGCGAACGGATCATGCTTGAGCATGTGGGCATATTTGCTGATGGAGTCGCCGTAAAACAAGTTGGAGCTCTAACACTTGAATTAGCAAGCAAATATGTTGATGGAATGGTAACCGTCAGCAATGATCAGATCTGTGATGCGATAAAGGCAGGTTATCTCGAAAACCGTGTAATCCTTGAACCAGCTGGCGCATTGGCAATAGCGGGAGCTTGCAAATTCCTACCCGAACATGCTGTCACTGGTAAAAACATCGTCTGTATCAATTCTGGTGCAAACATGGCCTTTGAACGCTTGGAATTTGTTGCCGAACGCACAAAAACAAGCTCCGGTAACGAACGACTACTCGCGATCAATCTCGACGAAAAGCCCGGTGCACTTCGCCAATTGTGTCGAGACGTCATAAATGGTCATGCGATCACTGAATTTTGCTATAGACTGCAAACACATGAACAGGCGACAATCCTTTTAGGGATAAAGACGCATGATCCTGATGATGGAGCTCGACTCAATCACGCACTCTCCGACAATGCATACATATATACCGATCTGACAAATGATGATGTCACTAAAGAGCACTATCGCCATATGGTGGGAGGCAAAAGCACAGCAGCGCTCGAGGAACGAGTGTATAGCATTGATCTCCCGGAGCGACCAGGAGCACTGGCAGATCTACTCGATCAGCTCAGCAATGAACATAACATTTCACTCTTCCACTATCGCAACCTAGGTGGTGATATTGGGAGGGTGCTGATTGGCTTTGAGTATGGCGCAGACGTACACAAACTACTGCATGGCTACGCAGTCATTGATGTTAGTCATCTAGACAGCACGCAACTGTTCGTCGGGAGCTAGACCGACAGCTTCTCGAACCGTCGTATCCTGCATGAGCATTGGGGCTAATCTATTTGGACGAATTTTGTCGGCATACAGCTCAGCGTCTGCCGTACGCAATATGTCACTCAGAGACTCTCGATGTCCACGCAGCTCGTCAACCCGCTTGAGCGCCATGCCAACACTCGCCTCGAAGTGCACATACCGACTTACATCATCAATCAACTCATATGAATCCTCGACCCAACTAACTCGTAACTCGCTATTTATTCGGCTTCTTAAAGTTGACTTGATGTCCTCGATTGCTTCATCGGAATATGCGTCATCTCCAAGGTCAAAAAAGAGCATAAACTCATCACCACCGACTCTCGCAACTGCATCGTTCGCACGATCATGATCACGCACAGCACCCTGCAATCTTTCAGCCAGCGTCTGCAAAGCTCGGTCCCCATAATGGTGGCCGAACGTGTCGTTCAAACGTTTAAAATCATCGGCGTCGACAATAGCCAATAGAACTAGACTATCATCAGGGGCCTGATCAACATGTCTGGTGATATGCTCAATCATACCCCGACGATTCAGTAGCCCAGTTAGCGAGTCGTGGTTAGCTGCCAACTCAGCACGCATCGAACTCGAAAAATACGCTAATGCTTTATTTACAATAAAATTCGATGCAAGGGCACCGACAATGTCTATACGAGCGATGCCATCACGCATACTATCTAGCTGCTGGTAAAAAGATTCTTCCATATTCTTCCTTGCCAACAAAAAACTCGGGCATGAACCCGAGCATTAATAGTGCCGTGGGTTCGCTACTAGCTCGATGCATCTCAAGCGACCAAATACGAGTATGCATGTCTTTGCTGGCCAACACGTGAATACTACCACCGTTAATACCATGTGTCAATTACAACACCCTAATGTGTCATTGAAATAAATATCGCTAATTGTTACGCTAATGCTTAAGTACTATGGCTAAAGTAGAATCGATTACAATCGGCAAGCAACAATCCTATCTTTTGCTTATACTTACTTTTCCGCTGCTTATTCTAGGTAGCAGCGTGTTTAGGTCAACGACTGGTTCAAACGTCGGACTTTTGAACCCATGGCAATTTGTTGCCATCTTAGTAGTCACGGTCATAGCTCACGAATTCCTCCATGGAGTTGGCTTTAGGCTTGCAGGAGCTAAGCCAAAGTATGGCGTCGGGAATAGCGGTATCATGCCATACGCCTATGCCACGGCCGATGCTAAGGTGAGTATTCCTGGGATGTTAGTCGCAGCGTATGCGCCATTTGTTATTCTATCTGTATTCTTTATAGCAATCGCGAAAATATTTCCTGAGTATCAAGTCTACGCTTCGGCTGGATTTTTATTTAACTTCGTTGGGGCGGTTGGCGACCTCTGGCTATCATCAAAGTTGTGGAAGTATCTACCCAACCGAGACGCGGTCGCACTCGACACAAAAGATGGGATATACATCTATGGAACCAGTAAATCCGCAGTCGCCAAGGGCAAGCGAGCCACCAAAAGACAAGCGAAAAGTCAATTCACCAATCGATGGATAGCAACAACTTCGGCAATAATTGCTTTTCAGCTTGCAACACCAATAGTTATGACCCTGTTGGGCTTTGAGGGCGACTTTATAATGGGTACCAAAGACTTTAATCTATTCGAGCTCCACAACGGGGGCGCATCAACAAGTTATAGTTTTAATATTTAAGCGGCTGCACTGGCTGGTCTCATCATAGCAGTCCTGTCGAAAGCTATTCAAAAACAAAAGTCTGAATCTTAGCAAAGTTACGAACAAAACCGCTCAAGCTTGCACCCTTGTGCCAATTAGCATATACCTAAGGTATTGAAAGGGGAGCGACATGGGACGATTAGGCGAGACAATTGATGCAGTAGCTGAGGTTTCAGCACAACTTGATGACAGGGTGAGCCAGCAGTGCACCGCAAGCCAGAAGCGTTCGTTGGTGTTGCTGATGTCGAAGCACAGCTGCTCAGCTTGTTGGAAAACAACGGCGAAGTTCCCAGCCCGCACTCGGTAGTGGCACTCGGTAAGGCACTGCGCGGCTCCGAAGGACTACTCGAGCGAATGCCAAAGCTCGCTCAGTGGGTCGAATCGGCCGAAGGCTTCCTATCTACCGTAGAGAAATAGCGACCTAACTTGACCCCACCTCTGTAATTTGTTACAATTCTTTAGATTTGCTGTAGACAAGAGCCGTGGCAACACTTAATCTGCTCTCGAGGTAAACGTAGACAGGCCCACGGGCCACCTAATCTTGTCTCGTTTAGTTCGACCCCAGCAAGGGTCGTTTTTTATTAGCAAACACCTTAACAATTAGGGTTCATATCAACGTAACGAGGTAATCTTATGGCTATTACTAGAAATAAGAAGGTTACCATTGTCGATGAACTGACGTCGCTCCTCGCAGAGTCACGCTTAACAGTCGCCGCCGAATACAAAGGCCTGACAGTTAGTGATATGCAAGAGCTACGCAAAGCTGCTCGCGAGAACGGCACATCGATAAAGGTCACCAAGAACCGACTCATGAAACTAGCAGTTTCTGGAGTTGAAACCCTCAAAGAAGCCGACACTAGCACCCTTAAGGGGCAGTTGGTGTACGCATTCAACGGGGAAGACGAAGTGGCTCCAGCCCAAGTGCTGAACACATTCGCCAAAACGCATCCTCACCTCAAGTTCGTCGGCGCCATTACGGCAGACGGCAACTTTATTGGTGAAGAAGACGTCAAAGCCTTGGCTAACCTGCCAAGCAAAGATCAACTACGCGGTATGCTGGTTGGCACCATTGCGGCACCACTCAGTGGTTTCGTAAACGTTATGGCCGGCAACGTCCGTGGCGTACTAAATGTACTAACTGCACGAGCCGAAACACTCGAAGCATAACCCAATCAAACTAAGGAGAAATACTATGGCAGATACAGAAGACAAGAAGGTGGAGACACCAAAAGAGTTCGAAAAGCTCGTTGCAGAGCTAGACAAAATGAGCGCGCTGGAAATCAGCAAGTTCGTAAAGTTCCTCGAAGAGTACTGGGGCGTTAGCGCCGCTGCTCCAGCTGTAGCCGTTGCAGCTGCACCTGCAGAAGCCGCTGAAGCTGCAGAAGAGAAGGCTGAATTCGACGTCATCCTTAAGGCTGCTGGCTCACAGACCGTAGCCGTCATTAAGGCTGTTAAAGAAATCACCGGCCTCGGCCTTGGCGAAGCTAAAGCTATCGTCGATGGCGCACCAAAGCCTGTGCTAGAAAAGGCTAAAAAAGAAGATGCCGAAGCTGCCCAGAAGACTCTGGAAGAAGCTGGCGCAACTGTCGAACTGGCCTAAGGTCAGTTACGAACAACAAAACCCGTGGCTACAGGAGCCACGGGTTTTTAGATTAGAGATTTTTTATAAAGCAACGAAACAGATCTAGAACGTCTATAATACTAGCTACTTCTAGTCCAGTTCAGGCGCTTTAGGTGCACCGAGATATATTTCGGCATAATTAGCCGCAAACTTCCGAAGTGATGGTAAAGCATCTAAGTCATAAGCAATTGGGCTCTTTAATCCGCTGACGAGATACTCCACTTCAATACCTACCGCCTGTAAGCCCTGTCTACCAACGCGCTTGGCTGCAGTATCCAGAGCCAGACGAAGTGCCTCAATTTTAGTTAACTCATTCGCAGCACCACGTACGATTGCTACTTCATCCCCTGTGGTGTCAATGATTCGACTTACAACTTCCATGCTGGCCGGAAATGCTGATCTACCATGGTAGTCGCGTAGCAGTCTATACATCTGCAGATCAGAAGTTGCTTCAGCCAAGGCTTTCTCGGCACCTTCTATACGCTCCTGCAGACTCTGTTCGACCTCAGTAGATACAACATCTCGGTCATTACGCCGAATGTATCCGAAAACCTCCATCCATCGCGAAGCCGAAACAACATCAGCAAAGCGCGCTAAGAATTCGGTCGGCCGCCTAGGTGTAATAGGCACGACTGAACCTTCGTCAACAACGAATACATGCTTACGTATATTCTTGCCTTGTTTTATTAATCGCATGCGAGCATCAAAGCCATGTATCCGGTTAGGTGCCTGAGTGACTATTTCGACTCCATCCTTGACAACCTCACCATTAATTTCTGCATACCTGACTCCAAAAGCTGTATTGCCGTCGGCGCCATAGACCGTCGCTGGGTAGTTCGGTTCCGTATCACTACGACACTTGGACTCCAGCAATACTCCTGCGGCGTCGAGTATCGCGCTCGCTACAGGAGCTACTCGCAGCTCACCATTCCATCTTGTTTCAAATGACGTACCGTCAGCAACAGGAAAGTGGTCAAGCACTAGAGTGTATATTGCCTGTTCTTGTTGTTCGTGTGTGCCAGATTCTTTGGTAGCCATTTTGGCAATTTCCTTGCTTAGTAAAATTACTATAGACTTTTGGGTATACAATTGCAAAACTATTACACAAGGAAGGCGAGACGACAGCTGCGATACGTCGACCACCAGATTTAGTGTAGGTACAAGTCACCAGGACACTAAACTGGGGATAACTATTTTGACTTGTCTGTGGATATCTGCTACTATGCGCCTAAGTTAACCCCAAATAAACAGACATTTTTTACGAGGCCCATCACCGTGACAGACCTACCAGAGAAACAAGTTAAGCGACTTAAAAAGCTCATAGCCGATGCTGAAACTAACTTGGCTTGCGCCAAGGAATTACTCATTAGCCTCGTTGGGGATGACCCGGACGCTACGCATGCTGTTCGTGAAGAGAACCCAGGTAAGGTACTCGAAGGAGTTTTTGATGGTCAAAACATGGTGGGTTCAGATGGAAAAACATACCCCGTACCCGCAAATTACGCGAGTAAATCCAAATTAGTTCAGGGTGATATTCTCAAGCTAACAATTGCTGATGACGGTACATTCTTGTACAAGCAAATTGGCCCAGTTCCACGAAAGCAAGTCGTAGGCACGCTAATTAACAAAGATGGGCAGTTTGTGGTTGAAGTAGGCGGAAAAGACTACCGAGTATTACTAGCAAGTGTTACGTACTTCAAAGCAAATGACGGTGACCAAATCAGCGTCATAGTCCCAGAAGATGTTGAAGCTGAGTGGGCGGCAATAGAGGCTGCCCTCTAATATCATATGCTGCTCATAGGCTTGCTGATCGGCCTCGTAGCGTTACTAATAAGCCTGTACATTCCGTGGACCCTCCGTAAGCGCGCGACCGGATTTGAAGAGGCTGTTATATCGCAAAAGAAACCATTGGCTGTGTTCTTGGTACGAAGGTACCGAGTAGTTACGTTCCAAGATTTACTTGTCATTACGAACACAGCCATAGAGCGCTACCGTCGCGGATCGCTCGTAACATCCATACCCCTCGTAAGCATCAAGGACATACGTATTAAACGATACCGCATTGAAATTCAAACAAAGGAGGGCAACAAAACCCTACGCTGCCTACACCCGGCAGCCAGTACTGCTGGCTTCATCATGTATGATGCTAATCTTTCTGCCATATACAATGACCCAATGGCCGTGGAGCTCTTTACAAAAACACTAGAGCAGCTGAATATTTCCGTGCATAAAGGCTAATAGCCACAAGTATTCACAGTTTTCACACATTTTTTGCCCATACGTGAGCATAAGTCGCAAATTCCCGCTATACTAGTACTACTAGTAAGGGGGTAGCGGTGAATCAAGCGTTGTACCGGAAGTACCGGTCTAAAAAGCTCGCCGAAATTGTCGGCCAAGCGCATATTACAAGTACACTCGACCAGGCACTTAAAGCCGGGAAGATTAATCATGCATATCTATTCACTGGTCCTCGCGGTGTTGGCAAAACCAGTATTGCCCGTATCCTTGCGCATGAAATAAATAACTTACCGTATACCGATGAGTCAACTCATCTTGATATCATCGAAATAGATGCAGCCAGTAATCGTCGTATCGACGAAATTCGAGACCTCCGAGATCGCGTACATGTTGCCCCTACGAGCGCAAAGTACAAGGTATACATCATCGACGAGGTGCATATGCTTACCAAAGAGGCCTTTAATGCGTTACTAAAAACCCTGGAAGAACCACCGGCCCACGTCATATTTATTCTTGCCACTACCGAAGCTCACAAATTACCCGAAACTATTATTAGCCGTACACAACGGTTTCACTTTAAGTCGGTGGATACCAGTGCGGTCGCCGCGCATCTGAAAGAAATAGCCGGCAAAGAAGGGTTCAATATTGATGACGATGCTATCGAGCTTATCGCTGAACATGGTCATGGGAGCTTTCGGGACAGCATTAGCTTACTAGACCAAGTCGCAAGCGGCCAAGCGGGTAGAGTGACAGCTGCCGACGTGCGCATGGCGACAGGACTTGCGCCCACCAAACTCATAGAAAGTTTGGTAGCAGCGATTAATAATCAACAACCAAAGAAGGTGTTAGACCAACTCCAAAATGCCTCCACCGACGGCATTAGCGCCAAGCCGTTAGCGCACCAAATGATCACATTTTTGCGAAAAAGTTACGCCGATGAGCCCAATCTGCAAACACTCCGATTGATGCAGGCGTTACTTGAAATCGAATCAAGTACACTACCAGACATCGCTCTTGAACTGGTATTGCTACAGTTCGCCAGTGCTCAAACATCGTCAAGTGCAACAGGCTCAAAGCCGCAGCGCGCCGCAGCCTCCGTGAGCACAAGCGAGACCGAGTCTTCAGCGCCGACAACCACCCCAGCATCTGCGGTTATTTCGGCAACCCCAACATCCAACACCGAATTAAAAGCGTCTAAAAGTTATCCTCAAAAGGCTACAACTAACGCGAAAAAAACAACTAATAACAATGTGGAAACACCGCCTGCGCCAAGCGAGGGTCAAACATTTGGTCAGGACACATGGATTGCGATCCTTGCATCTATGAAGAGTACCAATCCAAGCCTATATAGTGTGCTAAGAATGGCAGAGCCAAAAACGAACGATGGATCACTGGAGCTACATTTTAGACACGCATTTCATGCCAAGCGTCTTAAAGAAACACGTAACATAGAGATACTTTCCGAGCTTATCAAAACCCTTCTTGGGAAACCTATGCCAATTAGTAGTCAACATAATCCCGATGCACAACCAATCGCGGTTGAAGCAGTTCCGACAACAAAGTCTAAAGCCAGCATCGAGTCGCAGCAAGAGCCAGACGCGGATTTAGCAGCCGTAATTAATACATTTGGTGGGGGAGAGGTAGTTGAAGCGTGAACCCAGACCAACCAGCTAAAAACGTACCACATAATGTTGATGCCGAAGCCGGCTTACTTGGGTCAGTGCTCATTGATTCGGATGCCATTGTACGAGTAGCAGACCTGCTCAGCCCAGATGATTTTTATGACCAACGACACCAACGTATTTTTGCAGCCATGGTTAGCTTGTACGAAAAACGTAAGGCAATTGATGTACTGACACTCACTAACCAACTGCAGGAAATGGGCGAACTACAAATGGTTGATGGCGCAAGCTATATAACTGAGCTAGCTAATATGGTGCCAACCGCCAGCAATGTCGAGAACTACGCCGACATTGTTCGATCCAAGGCTGTTCGTCGCAAACTTATTAGCACAACCCAAGAACTAGCCAGTCTTGGCTACGACGAAGCTAAACCGGTCCAAGACATTATTGAAGAAGCTGAGACCAAACTATTTGCTGTCTCGCAACGACAAGTATCTCAGGACTTATCGAGTATTGAAGCAATCTTGAGCGATAGCTTTGAACGCCTGGATGAACTACACAAGGATAGTGGTAAGATCCGTGGCATATCCACAGGCTTTACTGATATGGACGGCGTTCTAGCAGGCCTACAAAAATCCGACTTGCTTATTCTGGCAGCTCGACCCTCCATGGGTAAATCTGCACTTTCAATGAATATCGCGCATAATGTCGCCGTTAACGAGAAAAAAGCGGTACTGTTCTTCAGTCTAGAAATGGGTAAGGAGCAGTTAGTTGATAGATTACTTGCCGACGAAGCTCAAATTGATGCCTGGAAAATCAGGACAGGCAACCTAAGTGACGAAGACTTCGAAAAACTAGGCAATGCAATGGGGACCTTAAGTGAAGCGCCAATTTATATAGACGACACACCGGGTATTACCGTTATGGAAATGCGGACTAAGGCCCGCCGAGAAGCCCACAAGCAAGAACTTGGTTTGATTATCGTTGACTATTTGCAGCTTATGAGTGGTGGCTCCAAGTTCAGCGGCTCAGACAACCGCGTGCAGGAAATATCTGAAATTAGTAGGGGACTCAAGGGAATTGCCCGCGAACTTAATGTGCCGGTTATCGCCCTTAGTCAGCTCAGCCGTACTGTAGAGCAACGACACCCGCAAATTCCACAGCTCTCTGATTTGCGTGAATCTGGTTCTATTGAGCAAGACGCCGACGTTGTTATGTTTATATATCGCGAAGAGTACTATAACCCCGAGACAGACCGTGCTCATATCGCCGATGTGCTTATCAAAAAACACCGCAACGGACCCACTGGGAAAGTAGAGCTATACTTCAACGCCGAGCAAGTAGCCTTCCGAAACCTCGATACCAAGCATGAGGAGATACCGTTTTAACAGAGCGGTAGTGTATAATAACCACAAGCGATGAAACTGCGAACGTTCGAAAATCTAACGCTGTATCGATTTAGATACAAGATTGGCTACGGGTCACTTATCGGCCTGGGGCTGTTATTACTGCTCTATAAACTAGGCTCACTGGTACCGGGGCTGAGTGCGCCAGAGGTTGCTGCCGCTCAATCTTCAAACCTTAGTGCGATATGGCAGAATCCAGTATATGCACCATACCGACTACTGCAAGAGATAACATTGACAGTCTTTGGGCAGAACGCCTGGGGTGTGCGCCTCCCGAGCGTTATATTTGGGGCCGCTACTGTATTTGGTGTGTATCTATTTCTACGGAGTGTTTTAGCAGAAAGAGTTGCGGTGATGGGTGCATTACTTGTAGGTTTTTCTACCTTCCTACTTGGCTTTAGCAGGCTAGGCATCCCCGCTATCTCACTGGCCTGGGCACTAAGTGCTCTTTTGGGAGTATCTAGCTGGTTAATGGCAAGCAATAAACGGGGTTGGTGGCAAATAAGTAACGCGGTAATTGTTGCCGTTTTTGGACTCTACATACCACTTGGATGGCTTTGGCTTCTTATAATCATCGCTTCGCATCCTAAGCAATTTGCACGCTTTGTACGGCGTGCCTCAAACGTATGGCTTAGCCTCGGAATTTTAGGTGGCTTGGCAGCCATTACGCCACTGGTATGGGCTACCGTTCGCGACCCGGCGATAGTCAAGTCATTTTTATTACTTCCTGAACAACTGCCAACTATCAGTACACTGGCAACCAACGCACTTAAAATTGCTCCAGCACTTGGCTGGCGCCACCTTGTTGCTGACCCGATTACGCACTTAGGCAACCTCGCTATTCTCGATGTATTTACTTCAGCTATGGTACTAACCGGCATTTTAACCCTCATCATGAAACCAACTCTTGCACGCACCCGAATACTATTTATATGCGGCGTAAGCTGTCTGACGGTGCTAGCAGTCAATCTGCAATCAGCAAATTTTGCAGTACTTATTCCACTCGTAGGTATTCTTGGCGCAATTGGCCTGGAACGAATGCTCATGGAATGGTACGAGATGTTCCCACTCAATCCGTTCGCTCGTGTTGGCGCGCTTGTACCCTTGGCAATTATTTTTGCAATGGCGATGCTATATCATGTTCATAGAGGATATATCGCCTGGCCGCGTACTCCAGAAGTGAAAGCTGCTTTCCAACAAAAGCTCTAACATTTCAATGCATCTATGGGGTATACTAAGCAGGTAAACGGAGATGGATTAATGAGTAAATTTGACCAAGCCAAAATGCTTTTAAAAGTTAAAAAGCTGCAAAAAGAACTCGCTAAAGAAGTGCTCGAGATCGAAAAGGGCGACGGCGCTGTTGTCGTTGCAATCACTGGTGAACAAAAGATCAAAAAAATAAGTATTGACCCAGAGTCTATCGATCTAGAAGATATTGGCCAACTAGAGCGATGGATTGAAGACGCCGTACGTGACGCTATTGCCGCCAGTCAAAAACTTGCCGCCGAAAAGATGCAGCCAATGATGGGCATGCTCGGCGACCTAGGTCTTTAGCCAGCCAATACCTTATGTCACAAGTGCTCCCACCAGCCCTGCAAGCTGTCATTGATGAGCTCGGTCGTTTACCGGGCGTTGGTCCGCGCACTGCCGAACGATATGCGTACTACTTGTTGCGTCGGCCACCCAGCGATGCGACAACCATTGCAAATGCAATTGCAAAACTACATGAACACATACGCTACTGCCCAAAGACCTTTGCATTAATTGATGCAAGTCAGGATATCAGCCCACTCTACACCGACCCCAAACGTGACAAGACAACTATCGCGGTCGTTGCCGATCCGTTCGATATTGTTGCGCTGGAAAAAACGAGTATGTTTCATGGGACCTACCATGTATTAGGCGGTCTCATCTCTCCACTTGACGGCACTGGGCCAGAGCAGCTACACATTAATGAGCTGCTTACCCGTATAGAACAAGACAATGTCAAAGAGCTGATAATGGCGACGAACGCTAGCGTCGAAGGTGAAAGCACTGCACTTTACATAGCGAGCCAACTTGAAGGCACCAACGTCAGTATTACTCGTTTAGCACGTGGACTACCGATAGGCGTCGATCTTGAATACGCTGACCAAATTACATTAAGTCGTGCGCTGGAGGGCAGACAAAAGGTACAATAACAGCTATGTCAGACATACATACCATTGCCGACACCATACAAGACGCCAACAACATCGTGATAATCCAGGCTGATAATCCAGATGGAGACAGTCTTGGCTCAGCATTAGCACTAGAGCAGATCCTGCACGAAATGGGAAAAGAGCCCATCTTATTTTGTGGTGTTGATATTCCTAGTTATCTTCGTTACATGCCAGGTAGCGACCGAGTAATAAAAGATTTTCCCAATTCATTTGATGTATCAATTTTAGTTGATTGCGCGACTGTTAGCTTGCTCGGCCAATTAGAAAAGAACAACCAAATTGGGGCGCTCAGTGCCCGACCGATGGTTATTATCGATCATCACTCGGACCAGTCAAATATGCCGTTTAATACAATCGAATATATCGACTCAAGCGCCGTTGCAACTGGAGAAGTGATTTATTATCTCGCAAAGGAACTTGGATGGCAGCTAAATCAGGCTGCAAAAGAGTCACTCGTAAGCTCGCTAATGGCCGATTCACTTGGCCTTACCAGCGAAGGCACCACAGCCAAAAGCGTGTTTATGCTCGCTGAGCTTGTAGAGCAGGGTGTAGTGTTAGCAGAATTAGAAGCACGTCGTCGGCTAGGTATGGTTAAGCCGCTATCTATCATCAAATACAAGGGTGAGTTACTGCAACGTATTGAATACTTCAACGACGATAGACTTGCAATGGTCGTGATACCGTGGGAAGAAATTGAAGCGCATAGCCCGCTATATAATCCTTCAATGCTTGCGCTCGAGGAACTCAGACTAGCGGAAGGGGTCGCTATATCTGTAGCGCTGAAGACATATCCGGACGGCAAAATCACAGCCAAAATACGCTGCAATCATGGCTATAAAATTGCAGATGCACTCGCGGGCCATTTTGGCGGTGGCGGCCATCCGTATGCTGCCGGTTTCAAAACCAGTGATTGGTTAATTGATGAACTGCGAACCGAAATTATTACCCAAACAGCCGCCTTGCTTGACGAACGACCAGCTGACGAGTAAGCTAACTTGGTGATTACTTATATACTCAACACGATGGATCGCTGCCACGCATGCATGGCAGTTTCGTGTTAGTAATGTAAGATACCAAACAATTTGAACTAACACGAGCCTGCGTTCAGCTAAGCTCGTTTTTTATTTTAGGAGTACGTACCATGAAGTTCGAAACAGCAGAAACCTTCACCCCAAGCCCGGTTATTCTTGCAAATACGGTCAGCGATTTAATTGGATGGGCGATTCGTGGCGAAATACAACTTGATGAATTCGAAGATTGCTACAACGATCTCGCGGAAACACAACGAGCAGGAGGACTACCGGTCTTTGCGCTAGAGGTGACAGACACTCCAGAAGCCATAAAGGGAACATTTACCTTTAACGATATCAGGTTCTTTTTAGGATCAGTTGGTAGTAGCGAGGTAATCGTCTTGGTAGGAGATACAGATCAGAAGCAAGCAGTCACAATCTCACCACAAACTGTGTTCAATGTTCATGTCTCATCACAAGAAGTGGTAATATCTTCGTATGCAACTGTATAACACGGCTACGAGACAGATTGAGGATTTTAGACCCGGGCAGCCCACAGAGCAAGGCAAATCACCAACTGTATCGCTGTATACTTGCGGCCCAACTGTGTACGACAAACTCACCGTAGGTAACTGGACGGCATACATTCGTTGGGACCTTTTGGCGCGAGTATTACGGTCACATGGCTGGCAGGTAACTTGGATAATGAACATTACCGATGTAGGCCACTTGGTGAGCGACGCAGACGACGGCGAGGATAAGCTCGAAAAGGGAGCTCGCAGAGAAGGCAAAACCGCTTGGGAAGTGGCAGAGTATTACACAGCCGATTTCATAAAAGGCTTGCGCGAACTCAACATTACTGTGCCGATAGAAAATCTGGTCAAAGCCACTGATCACATTCCAGAGCAAATTGACTTAGTAAAACAGCTAGAAGCCAGAGGGCACACGTATCGTACAGCTGACGGAGTATATTTCGATAGCACTACGTTTGATAACTATGGCAAGCTTGCACGTCTAGATATAGCAGGTCTTCAATCAGGAGCCCGTGTAGCACTGGGAGATAAGAAACATGCGACGGATTTTGCCGTCTGGAAGCTTACACCACCCGGCATAGAACGAGACATGGAGTGGGAAAGCCCATGGGGCAAGGGATTCCCAGGATGGCATCTAGAATGCTCAGCAATGGCAATGAAGTACCTCACGACACCTATTGACATCCACGCTGGTGGCATTGATCACATTCCTGTACACCACACAAACGAGATTGCGCAAAGCGAAGCGGCTACTGGTAAGCCCTTCGTGCGCTTTTGGGTGCATAGTAATTTCTTGACAATAAACGGTGAGAAAATTGCTAAAAGTGCAGGGAATGGATATAGCCTAGATGATCTGGTCGAGAAGCATTACAGCCTTGATGCCTTTAGGCTTTTTGTTCTAGAAAGCCACTACCGAACGCAATCCAACTTTACCTTTGATAACTTACAAGCAGCGCAGAATCGTTTGGAGCGATGGCAGGCGATTGCCGACCTACGATGGCAGCTTACCGAGGGTCCAGACCGATCAAGCGAACTAACGATTATACTTAAAGCAATTACCAAGAGTCTTTCTCGTGATCTAGACAGTCCTGGAGCGCTTGTCGGTATTGAACAAGCCTTGGACATACTTTCTGCAGGCATCAGCTATACCATGGAGCCGGCAGCTCGTGGATTACTAGAACTAATTAGGGACTTACTAGGAATCGACCTATTAGCCTCTGCAGATATTACCCAGACCCAAAAAGATCTTATTCAAAAAAGAGAGTCTGCTCGTACCGCAAATAACTACGCAGAGGCTGATGCAATTAGGGCCACCCTACAAGCAGAAGGTATTTTACTAAAAGACTCGGCAAAGATGGCATTTTGGTCGCGAACGCCACACTCCTAGAACCTCACCGTAATCAATAAATCACCACCATTAGCTCTTTATAGCAAGCAACATATTTGCTATGATGTAACTATTCCAGAACGACTGGATACTCTGTGACGGAGTAACCTTGATATATGGGGGTATGATGGCAGGAATAATCCGAGCATCTTGCTCGGGATGCGGCGACGTAGAGCTGCGATCGCGTGACCTCCAGGTCCGTATCTGTGCTGACACCAACGACAGCACTTACATCTTCCGCTGTCCGGTGTGCCGCTTGACTGAGGTTAAGCTTGCCGACGACGTGGTGATCGACATCCTGGCCAAGGCCGGCGTTAGTTGCGTCGAGTGGCACCTTCCTGCGGAGCTGGCCGAACGTCCTACGGACGGGGAGCCCATCTCGGACGACGACGTCATCGACTTTCATGCACTGCTGTCGGATGGCGATGCGTGGGAAGTTGATCTGCGGCGTGCAATGGCCAAGGGCGAGGGATAGTGTGCGCCTGGTGGGTGTTACGTTCGCCTTCGAGCGAGCAAGCACCCACCAGGCAAAGCACTGTACACAAATTACTCCGTCACAAAAAATATTAAACAGACGAACCCAGGCAAATTAATTAATCTAGTCTTCCTTTGTAATAAGGTTTCTTTTTTCAGTCCAATCGATGACAATAATTCTCAAGCAACCGGCGACTGGGATTGCAAATAATGCACCAATAATTCCGCCAAAGCTCACTCCGAGTAAGGCCGAGACAAATACCGTAAGAGGTGTTAGCTCATTCTGTTTAGACTGAATATAGGGCTGCAACGTAACGTTTTCTATCTGGTTGTATACCACAAAATAAATACCAACAATGATTGCCAAGTTAAATGAGGTAAGCATACAAGCCAAGACTACCGTAATAGCACCAAGAGGATTACCTATGAGCGGGATCAGTCCAAATATTGCCATAATACCGGCCAGGGCAACAGCATTTACCGATACACCGACTACTGAACTTGCGATGATCAACATAACCAAGGTGGCAAATCCGGCCACGATAGACAGAATGAATTGACCATTCACAAAGCCCGTTACCATACCATACATCTTGCCAACAAGCCGCTTGCGGTGTGCACGCTTGTTAGCCGGCTGGAGCATTTCGAGCTTCTTTGCCCAACTCGGGCCTTCGTTAAGCATCATAAATGTCATGGCTAGCACAGCTAAAATCGATACTACAATGCCACCAATTTGACTCGCTAAGTTAAGTACAGGCCGAGCGTCAATATTTGAACGAATGTCATGGGCAAAACTATCAAGCTGATCATCTAGGTTGTAACGTCGAATACTACGCCCAACAGGAGAATCTTGCGTTTTTAAATCTTGCACTTTGGCAGGCACATCCTGCACAAACGTACCAACCTGCTTAACAAGCGGCGGGATTACGAGTGCAAAAAAGCTAGACAGCACTACAAGCACCGTGAGGAAGGCTATACCTATCGCTAAACCGCGCTTTGGTTTTTTAAGCTTAGATGAAATCCAGTGCACCGCCGGATTAAGGGCGCAAGCTAAGAAAAATGAGATTAGTATCAGGGTAATCGGGTGCGCTAGTGCCTGGATTGCCCTAACACCTAAAAATGCCAAGACAATCATTGCTAAAACTCGCAATACGGTTTTGTTTGAAACAGTCAATTCAGTTTTGTTGACAGTCATTACACAGATTATCTCACTTTCTGCTTACGCTGCAAAGCTTGGTTATACAAGTCGACTAATTTTGGCCCGACAACTGCAACGTCGAACTGTTTACAGTGCGCACGCTGCCAAGCCCCCACAGCCTCTATAGCCTTGGAGTCATTCAGATACGTATTAATGAGATGAGCAAACTCGGATGTGTTACTGGGATCAAAGAGTACCCGAGCATCATTATTCATTACCGAGCGATATCCAGGGTTATCTCCGGCCAGTACAACTCCCGCACCTGCTGCAACCGCCTCAATCAATACGATCCCAAAGCTCTCGGCGCCAGTGCTTGGATACACAGCAATATCAGCCGCAGCTAGTACATTTGCTTTGTCTTTTTCATCAACAAATCCCGCAAACAGAACACTATCTTGCACGCCGAGTTTACGGCTAAGCATTGTTAGCTTTTTAAGCAGAGGGCCCTTGCCATATATGGTTAGCCGACAGTCATCACGTTTTAGTAAGGCAAAGGCACGAATAAGATGGTCGATGCCTTTGCGTTCCACTAATCGGCTCATCGTGACAATATTGTGTTTACCATCGTCATATTTTTTGGTTTTTTTGCCTGCCGAAAAACGCGCAGCATCAACACAGTTTGGCAAAATATCGCTAGCAAGCCCTAATGATTTGGCCGCAAAGTCTTGCGCAGGAGCTGAGACGCTAACCACCGAATCAAAACGCTGCAGAGTTTTTCGTTCGATGTGGCCAAGTAGCCTTGTCGCAAAGGCTTGTGTATTACCTGCTGGCATAATATGAAAGGTGCCCACAATTGCAGTTTCACCCTTGGCCTGCGCGACCACTCGAGCTGCAAGCCAGGGGCTATACGGCATCTGAACATGGAGCACATCAAACTGCTCGATATCAAGTAGCTGCTTAATCGCAGCCTTGTTGGCTGGCAGCGGCATAGACAGGCGGTTTTGATTGAACTTTACCTTGATGTTTTTACTCAACGAGTGCACGTTTACAATATCGCGCCTATTCGTTTCACCGACCAAAAAATGCACCTCGTGTCCGTGGCTACTTAACCACTTTGCGATGGTCTGAATATACTGTTGTATTCCATCGGCTGTATCGAGGGTGTCATCAAATACGATACCTATCTTCAAGTGTTTCATAATTACTTGGCAGTTTTTACTGCACGCTTATACCATGCTTCATATTGCTTTATTACCGTAGGATAATCGTATTGCTGCACTTCATTCGCTGCCCAGTTAAGCCACAAGGTACGAACTTCATCATCAAAAAGTAATAATGCCATCCTGCGAGCAAACTCTGCGGTATCTCTTGGGTCTACCAAACTTATGCTACCGCGATCAGTCATAACACTGGTATACCCTGGGTTACTGCCCGCCACAACTGGCGCACCCATGGCCATCGCTTCAAGCAAGACTATACCAAAGCTTTCGCCAAAAACTGCCGGACTCACAAAAACATCCGCAGATCGTAACAGCCTAAGCTTATCTTCTTCAGAAACAAATCCCAAAAATTCAACCCGCGGCAAGTGTTGTTTTGCGACGTACTGTTCAAGACTCTTTCGTTTATCGCCATCACCGGCAATCACAAGTCGCACATTTGCATGCGTTTTGAGCAACGCTTCGTATGCAGGCAGCAAGTACGAAACGCCTTTTCTTTTTTCGAGTCTCCCTATATATAGGATAGTTTTGTACGAATTCTCATACTTCTTAATAGGGGTGACCTTGTTAGGGTCATACGATCCCAAATCTATACCATTTGGGATTATTTGAATGTCCATTTCGGATTGTGTCTGTACAAAATCGGCGGCTGCCGGAGAAACAGCGCTCAGCAATGTAAGATTCTTAAATATCGACTTAGTAAAAGGGACTGACATCTTTTCCAGCGACTTACTCAATGGGCCATCAGGAAGCTTGGCGTGAAACGTTGCGACATTTACAGCAGGGGAGCGCACTAAGATTTGACGGGATAGTATTGGCACCCAGGGTTCGTGGAAGTGCACTACATCAAACTGTTCTCGGGCAAACATATCATCAATAGTCCGCGGGTCAATACTGAGCGCTATGTCACCTTTGGTTGCGAGCGGCGAATTAAGTTCAGCAGATTGACCAAGAAGCAAAAGGTTTGGGTCATCATACGTGGCTTCTTTAGGTTGTGGTGCAATAATCCGCGTTTCGTGACCCAGTTCGCGTAGTCCATCAGACAGTGCATTAATAACTGCCTGCACTCCACCAGGTCGAAACATATTAT
>CAYYKI010000010.1:0-31130 GCA_964440975.1 uncultured Candidatus Saccharibacteria bacterium
TGTACATTTGGAGTCACTTTCTTGCCGTCAACAGATAGAATTATGTCACCGTCTTTTACACCTGCCTTATCAGCAGGACCGCCTGAAATCACGCCCGTCTCTCCGTCAGTACCGCCCACATAGGCGCCTTCCGTTTCGGATACACCTATTTCCTTAGCTGAGGTTTTATCCAAATTGATGTAGCGAATGCCGAGGTATGGCCTGGCAAACTTCCCAGTATCAAGAACTGTTTGCAAACCCGGCTTGATATCATTTATCGGGATTGAAAAACCTATACCCTGCGCACCGCCAGCAACCGCCGTATTCATTCCGACAATTTCGCCATTCATATTTACGAGTGGACCACCAGAATTACCCTGGTTTATAGCGGCGTCGGTTTGAATTAAATTAGTCAACTTTTCCGACTCATTACCTTCACCAGCTTCTACGGGTCGTCCTTTTGCAGATACGATACCGGAGGTAACACTATTATCAAATTCGCCAAGTGCGTTGCCAATTGCTAGAACCTTATCGCCTACGCGCAGCGCTTCTGAGTCTCCAAGCTTAGCAGCCTTAAGCCCCTTAACATTCTTGATTTTGATGTAAGCAATGTCGTTTAAGGGATCTCTGCCGATCACATCGATATCTTCATAGCTAGTGTCGTCCGAAGTAGTTACTTTTATTTTCGAAACATTAGCCGACACTACATGTTTGTTTGTCACAATCAACCCGTCCTCGGTAAGAATTATTCCGGTTCCAGCCCCTTCCTGGCGGGCCTGCTGGCCAAAACCGGTCTGTGTCGTTGATGATACATATATCGACACAACACTAGGACTTACCTGTTCAGCAACGTCAGCTATAAGCTGACTTTCACTAGATATAATCCGTTGACTTACCTGGCTATTGTTTGAGCCTAATAAATTCTGATTATTCTTTGAGGCCACCCATCCACCACCAAACCCAGCCACCGTGCTAAATGTCAGCACTGCCGCTACGGGCCATGGATTTATTTGTTTGCGAACCGGCTTAGATGGTATCTCAAGAGACAATGTAGTTCCTCCAGAATAGTTTGTATTACTTAAGTCTAATACAGTGATCGCCGCCAATTGGACAGCAGCACAACCACAAGAAGTATAACACAGCTAAATACGGTCATATTCCTGACTTCTTTGCGAGTAAGTGCGTCAGATTGAGACTTGTCGTAGAGGCGCGCAAGTACATAGGAAAAGGCCACAGATAGGATGGTAATGTGTGACACATAGCGTGTGTAGAATGTTACCCAGTGGTCTAGGATCCACACCAACTCACAAATGAACAACGCCCAACCAAAAGAAAGCGCAGATAAATATCTGTCTTCATAGCTACTCAAAAAGTGACGGGCACAACTAAGGGCAATCACAAAGCTCAAAAATACGACAACAAGTTCAGGCCAAACCTGTTGGCTCTCGTTCGATACAAAATCTTGTAATGCAGCTAATCCGATCGTTTGCGCAAATATCGCCTGCGCACTCACCCAAACAGTATCTGATTTTGGCTTAACGAATAACAACCAGGTCATATATATAACGGCGAAAAATATCTGTACATCTAGCCGTGCAGTACTAAAGATCAGCAGTACGGTACTGAGGCCTACTATCGTGTCTACGCTATTGCTGCGGATGTTTGCTAGCCAGTAGCGCGGCTGCACAGCCAGAACCCGCCACTTAGAGAGTAGAACGAGTGCTGCTGCAAGGTATGGTGTTTTTGCTCGGACAAATAGCAGTACGCTAACTGGTAAAATGAGGTTTAGTAGTGCGTGTACATAGCCTGCACGTCTTGAACGAGTGCGCGATCGATTATTACTGAGAAATTGCATCACGACCTAAGATTATCACAAAATCCGCTTGTCCAGTCTGTCCAGCAGGTATGCTGCCGCTTGTAGCGGTCACCTTAAATCTGTTTTCTAAGTACTTACGTGTGTAGGGGGCTTTGTTTTTACTTATTTCTATAATCTGGGTAGTGGTCTGTGTCGAACCAGCATCACCTACCGTACCTATGTTATACCCATACGACTTGAGGTCTTCGGCGCGCGTCTTGGCGAGGCCCGCCACACCAGTCCCATTCAGAACCATAATCTGGGCATTTTCTTTGCGAATAAATCCATCAACTAGCGTGCTACGTATATACGCTTTGATCGCTTCGAAGTTACCAACACCCGCTGCAGGAATCACAACTGAAGCACCTCCAATATTTCCAGTTTTTACCAGTTCATGAGGCGGATCAGCTAATCCAATAGACATCACTTTATCTGCTGGAATGTCCTTCACTACGTCATATAGGCGCTTCATTTCAGGAATGCTCAAATCAGTTTGTACATGCTCACCGGCGTTATTCACCAATTGCGTCATTTTAATCGGGTTACCAAAAGTACCGAGGCTTACCACTTTATTTTTGAGCGCAATAATCACTTCCTTTTGTCGTTCATTCCGGTCAAAATCTCCTCGCAAACTAGTCTTGCGACTTCGTGCATACAAGAGTGCGCGTTGCCCATCAAATTTCTGACGACCAACATCGGCAATCACAGGGTTGTTTTTATTTTCCCAGGCAACAGTTGGGTCAACTAGCTTTGTTTTTACGTCTATTTCGACACCGCCCACCGTGTTTATAGCGTCTTTAAAAGCAGTAAAGTCAACGACCGTAAAGTAATGAATTGGAATGCCCAAGTTATCTGACACAACAGTACTGAGTGTTTCCATTCCTTTGGGAATACTGCCGCCATTTCGTTCACGGCTATAGGGCATGACACTGTTGATCTTTGAAGAACCAAAGCCTTTGGTCGTCACCCATAAATCACGTGGAATACTCACTAAGGAGACTTCCTTTGCAAACGGATCTAAACTTGCAACTATGAGAGTGTCTGTAAGATACGGACCATCGTGACCAGGACCACCGATACCGGCAAGCAGAATGTTTACCCTACCATCCCCTTCACCTTTTAGCTTTGTCGGATCAACCTCTTCTTGGAGCGCTAAGGCACTATCTCCGCTGCCCTTGAATATCTTGTGCGCTGCCCTGAATACATTCAAACCAAGAAATCCACCAGTTAACAAGACGACGGTAGCTGATCCAGCAATAAACCTCCGAAAAAAGCGATGCCTATTCGAGCGCGCTTTCTTATGCTTCCTTTTTCTAGTTTTTTCGGAATCGGCTACCTCATCCAACTCTAGATTTATTGCAGGCGCATTACGAACTGCCCGTGATCTTGCTTGTGCAGCGTCACTAATACCGGCCGCTTTTCCACGTGTCGTTCCAAAGGAAGCGGCGGCTGACTTTTTTGCGAACGGATCAAGTGATGGCCTTTTTTTGGGATCGACATCTCGCCTGATGACACCCTCAAGAACTTGTTTTTTTGATCCTTTTTTCTGCATAACGATGCCCCAGTATAGCGACAATATTGCTCTAGGTAAAGCTGGTAAAGCTTCTAGAAATACCGGTATAATGAACACTATGGATTCGTCAAATGACAATCGGCAGGCAGACCTGCTGAACTATAGGGTGCTGATTGAAGCGGTCAAAAATAAACAACGCTTAAGTCTCGAGCAACGCCAGCAACTATCGCAACTTGCAACAAAACTAAACCTACCGAATCCCCTTGCTACATCACCACAGCCTGTTAAGCCACAAGAGTCTGAATTCGTACAAACCGCTAAACAGCACTACTTAGACGAGAGTAAAAAGTCTAAGCGACGAGGTTTCATTGGTACTATGGTCAACATTGCCGAGGTCTTAGGTGGCGCTGCTATTCTTGCACTTATCATTAATCAGTTTGTGTTTCAGCCCTATGAAGTTGTCGGGATTAGTATGGTACCTACGCTACAAAACAGCGACAGACTCATTGTTTCTAAGGTTCCTGCTACCTGGTCTAAAATTACCCGTCACAAATACATACCAAAGCGCTACGAGATTGTTGTCCTTAAGGACACGCTTGCAAAACGATTTTCTGCTGATGGCAGTGACGTTCAGCTCGTGAAAAGGGTTATTGGTTTGCCAGGAGACAGGGTCGTGATCAAAGATCAACATATCAAAATCTATAACAACGACAATCCTGACGGTTTCAATCCGGATGAAAGACTCGTTACTAGGGATATCCTCACCCGCCCAGACGGTTTGGATGTAACAATTGGCCAAGGTCAAATCTTTGTATGTGGAGATAATAGACCCAACTCACTCGATTCTCGTAGCGAAGACATAGGGCCCGTTCCAGTGGAGCACGTAGTAGGTCACGTAAAAATGCGCCTGCTACCGTTTAATAAGGCAAAATTCTTTTAACAACACCCTGCAATTTAGGACGCGCGAATGAACTATTACTGTAGTATCTGGTCGGTCAGCCTTTTGAGGTCTTTTTCGTCTTTGTAGCTAATCAACAGTCGACCACCGCGCGCCATACGCTGTAAGCTCACCTGACGCCCAAGCTGCTTACTCAATCGACGGGTTTGTGGGGTATCTGCCTGCGCATTACGAACGGCATGCACTTTAGTTGATTCGCCTTGCCGGCACGCAATGACAAACGCTTCGCTTTTTCGTACAGACCAGTCTTGTTTAATAATATATTGTAGCAGCTCCGCCTGCTTCTCTGGCATCTCACGTAAAGCCAATATAGCCCTGGCGTGCCCTTCACTTATCTTTCCCTCGCCCAGTGCTAACTTTGCGTCTTCGGGCAGCTGCATGAGTCTCACGATATTAACTACCGTGCTAGACGCCTTGCCGATCTGCTTGCCGATCTGCTCGTAGTCGAGGTTGAAATCATAGTGCAAACGATGCAGCGCTGCGGCTAACTCCAATGGGCGTAAATCTTCTCGTTGAACATTTTCTATCAGTGCGACCTCGGCACGCGCAATCTCGTCAGAGCTGATAACAATTACCGGAACTTCTTTGATTTTTGCCAGCTTAGCCGCACGCCAACGACGCTCCCCTGCTATTATCTGAAATCCACCTTCAGGCAATTCCCTTACCAATAACGGCTGCAACACGCCGTGCACTTTTATTGAGTGCGACAGCGACTTTAGCTCCTCATCATCGAATGTTCGTCTCGGCTGATCAGGGTTTGGCTGTAGTTCCGTCGTTGCAATGTCTTCTATTCGCCGCGAAGCTTCTTTTTTGCTTAGCTGGCTTATCTCTAGATCAGTCGGTATGAGGCTATCTAGCCCCCTCCCTAGGGCATTAGTTTTTGACACGATTCAGTACCTCCTTAGCTAATGCTTTATAACTGCGTGCCCCCCGACTAAAACGCTCGAACTCAGAAATAGGCTTTCCATGGCTTGGCGCCTCCGCCAAGCGCACATTTCTCGGAATAACAGTATCAAACACCTTGTCCTTAAAGTGCGTCTTGAGCTGATCATACACCTGGCTACTCAGACTTGTACGACTGTCAAACATTGTCACAAGAACTCCGAGCAATCTGAGATTTGGGTTAAGGGACTGTCGCACTCGGCGAAGCGTATCTAATAGCTGACTCAGTCCTTCAAGGGCATAATACTCTGCCTGAACCGGTATCAGCGCATAATCTGACGCAACAAGCCCATTAATTGTTAGTAGGCTGAGGCTGGGCGGACAGTCAATTACTATGATGTCATCATGCACATTCTTTAGGATCGCTTTTAATTTTGATTCTCGTGATTTTTCACCTACTAACGCCACCTCAAGTCCTGCCAACTCGCTCGTTGATGGAATCAGATGCAAGTGCTTTACCGACGTTTCAAGTCGAACGTCTGTTAGCTGCGCATCGCCCGCTAACAGGTCGCCAATGGTCTTAATTTTTTGCTTGGCAATACCCAATCCACTCGTAGAGTTACCCTGCGGGTCTAAATCGACTAGTAATACCGACTTTCCGGTACGTGCAATATAAGCAGCAAGGTTAATTGCTGTTGTCGTTTTGCCCACGCCACCTTTTTGGTTAGTAACTGCGATGACAGTTGCCATGTTTTTATTATTGCCCTCCGGTTTTCACCACATATCATAACAACCTTTCACGCACATAGCTACAGTAACGTGAAAATTTGTGAAATCTGGTTAACTCACTCTATGGACGAGTTGCAAGTAGCTAGCTAATACTATCTATTTTGATGCGTGTATGAGTCTGGCGATGACCCTTCAGGCTACGAACCCGCTTTTTTGACTGGAACTTTTGCACCATTACCTTTGGAGCTTTAACTTCAGCTGCTGTGACCGTGGCTTTAACGGTTATACCAGCAACCGTAGGCTCGCCAACACTGACTGATTCACCATCAATTACTAGGTACGGCTCAAAGCTCAGCTTATCAGTTGAGCTAATCTTTTCGACCAAGAGCTCTTGCCCTTCGGTTACTAAATACTGCTTACCACCAGTGGCTATTACGGCCTTCTTCATTGCGACAAACCTTACCTGTTATCAATATCAACCGACAGAATAACAGATGTGGGCCTGCCTGTAAAGGGTTAGTTTAACGATCGCTGCGCTGTTTATCGATTTGCATCAGCCAACCGACAAAGAAAAGACTAACCACCATGCTGGTTCCTCCGTATGATACAAACGGTAGAGGGATACCTGTTACGGGCAGCAGTCCAACATTCATCATAGTATTGACAATCATTTGCATTGTTAACACGGTCGCGATCGAAGCACTTAATACCATTGTATATCTACTACGCGCAGCGCCGGTTATTAACCACGCAACCCAAGCTACGGCACCCTGCGCCACTAAAACTGCAGCAGCACCAAGTAGGCCTAATTTTTCTGCAACTACAGAGAAAACAAAATCTGTATGACGCGCTGGTAAGAAGTTTAATTGGCTCTGCGTGCCACCACCAAGCCCCGCACCGAAAACTCCCCCACTACCTATCGCAATTCTTGCCTGTACAACATTATAACTAGATGCGTCTTCGGCCCGATGACCACTCAAAAAGGATTGTACTCGGCTCCGCTGGTACGGGGTCATAAGAGGTAAGCTTGTGACCCCTACAATCGCAACTACCACGCCCAGTATAGCCAGCTGTTTTGCTGGTAGGCCACTAAGAACTAGTTGCGCTACCCACAGTGCAAATAAAACCAAACTTGTCCCCAAGTCAGGTTGCGCCAATACTAGTACAAATGGTATCGCGACAATAAGTACTATTCGTCCTATATATGCCAGCCGATGTGCGCTATCTTCCATTGCAGCCACATATCCTGCCGTCATTAGGGCTAAAGCTGGTTTCATAAGCTCTGAGGGCTGCAACTGAAAACCGCCAACTATAATCCAACGCTTAGCGCCAAATACTATTGGGCCAAAAGCACGAACAAGTAGCAGTAGTCCAATCACCAGTATGTACCCTATCGGAGCCACCTGCCTCCACCAAACCAATGAAACTCGGCTGGATATATATAGCGCAACAACTCCAATGAGGATCGACAAAACATGATTGCCAGGTGACCCCGCATTTGCCGTCCGACTACCAGCATCAATCGAGAATTGAATTAAACTACCGATCAGGACTAAAAAGCCTACAGAAACGAGCAAAACGGTGCGTCGACGTGAACTCCTACGCCGGCTTTTCACGACTTATCAATGCCTATTACTACTTCCGCATCATCAAGCTTAACTCTTGCTGCTTCTGTTGCTGCTTCAACGATATCGTTTGCGAGCACTTCCGTCCGAATAACTTCCGCGTGTTCAGTGATAGCCTGCGTAATTGATTGATCAGCTGAAGCTAAAGATAATACTATCCTATCTTCAACATTTAGCCCCACCTTTTTACGTGTACTCTGAATATGGCGGATCAAATCTCGCACAATACCTTCTCTTTCGAGTTCGGGTGTGAGTGCCGTATCAAGCTGGACGGATTCTGCAACTTCGACCTGCTTCACGTTTACTTCGTCCTTAACGATAGCTAACAGCTCTTCGTCTAGAGACGGCACCGTTACTCTGGCGAGTGGCTGTCGAACCTTAATCTTAGCAGCACCTCGTTGTGATAAGGCCTCATTTATATATTCCCTGGCTCGTGTCATGTCGTCTAAGGTTGACTGATCATAGTTACCGGCAATGGGCCAATCGCTCAAATGAACTGATGCAGGCATGTCACTGGAACGAAGTTCGCGCCATAAAAAGTCTGCGGTAAATGGTGCCCACGGTGCTAGTATTTGCGCTGTCCTCACCAATACGTACCACAATGTTCGGTATGCAGATTGCTTATCGGCGTCATCATCACTTTTCCAAAAGCGTCGTCGTGAACGCCTGATAAACCAGTTACTAAGGTCATCAATAAAACTAATGATAGGCTCTATACCGTGAGCGATTTTGTACGCATCGACACTCTCTGTTACCTGTTTGATGGTTTCATTTAATCTCGCAAGTATCCACCTATCTAATAGACTGACGTGTCTGGGCTCCTCTAATTGTCCGCCCTTATATCCATCAATATCTGCATACATTTTATAGAAGCGGAACGAGTTTTGAAGCGTTCCTAATACATTTCGCTGAATATCCTGCATGGCATCTCGGTTAAATCGCATATAGTCAGCGGTTTCAGTTGCTTGCGTGTTGCTTAGTAAATACAACCGCAAAGCGTCGGCGCCTTCTTTGGCAAACACGTCTTCAACCGGTGGGTAATTCCTTAGTCGCTTGCTTAGTTTTTGCCCATCTGCTGCCATAATAATCCCATTAACGACTACATTCTTATAGGCTGGGCGATTAAACAGAATAGTCGCGACGACATGCTGCACGTAAAACCATAGTCTTGTCTGATCAAGACCTTCAATTATGAAATCAGCTGGAAAAGTTTTGTCGAAAGTTTCAGTATTTTCGAACGGATAGTGTTGCTGCGCTACGGCCATGCTCCCACTCTCAAACCAGCAATCCAAAACCTCTTCAACGCGATGGTAGCGTTTACCGTCCCTGACAAAACTAATTGCATCGATGTGCGGGCGATGCAGATCATCTACATTAATGCTGGTACCGGCCAATTCTTTGAGCTCATCTAAACTGCCTACAACTATGTAATCGCTTGGATCATCATCGTTAACCCATATTGGCATCGGCGCGCCCCAGTATCGATTACGCGAAATCGCCCAGTCACGAGCGCCTTCAAGCCACTTTCCAAAGCGACCCTTTTTTATGTGTCCAGGAACCCAGTTAATTTCTTGGGCAGTCTGGAGTAAGTCGCTGCGAATGCTTGAAACACTCACATACCAACTACTAATTGCGTAATACAATAGCGGACTGTCGCATCGCCAACAGAAGGGATAGGTGTGCAGAAAAGTTTCAGCCGAATAAACTAAACCCTGTTTAGTCAGATGGTCGATAATGAATTTGTCGGCTCCCTTGAAAAATTTACCACTAATATCATCGAATCCGATGCCATCGGTGACGTGACCACCAGCGTCAATGGTCGTGAGTACTGGGATGCTATGTTTTTGGCCAAGCGATAAATCGTCTTCGCCGAATGCTGGCGCAACATGTAACACGCCCGATCCATCCTCAACACTCACAAACTCAGCAGGCCATACGGCATACAAATTTTCGTAACCATCCTTATTTTCTAGGTTATCGAGCTTAAATAACGGCTCATAACGCTTGCCCACCAGCTCGCTGCCAAGCACAGTCTTTTGGACAGTATATTTTGCGTTCAAAGATTCTAGTCGCTTTTTAGCTAGCACTAGTAATTCAGTTTTTGCGCCATCATCCTCAATTGCCACATATACATACTCTTCTTCTGGGCTAACTGCGATTGCTGCATTTCCAGGTAAACTCCACGGCGTTGTAGTCCAGCCTAGTAAATATGCATCCTCATCACGAAGCTTAAACTTCACATAAAGACTCGGATCGGGAACATCATCTCGGTACCCTTCATTTACTTCAAAGTTACTGAGTGGAGTCTCGCAACGTGGGCAGTATGGAGCGCTCTTAAAACCTTTATATAGCAGTTCTTTATCGTGAATTTGTTTTAGGACCCACCATACACTTTCCGTATAGTTAGTCTCTACCGTCGCATAGTAGTTCTCGTACTCGCTCCAGCGCCCTAAGCGCTGCAATAAACCCTCCCAGTCTTCTTTGTACGAAAATATTGAGTCCCTACAAGCAGCGTTAAATTTGTCTATTCCGTATTCGACTATTTGCTTTTTGCCACTAATGCCAAGTTCTTTTTCTATAGAAAACTCTACTGGCAGGCCATGACAATCCCAGCCATTACGACGTGGAACGTAGTAACCTCGCATAGTTTTATATCGCAACATTGAATCTTTAATACTAGTCACCAGACTATGGCCAAAATGTGGTTGTCCATTTGCAAACGGCGGGCCATCGTAAAAGCTATAGTACGGCGCACCTTGGCGACGCTGAATAGACTGTTCAAATATATTTTCCTGAGACCAAAAATCAAGCATCTGCTCTTCAAGCAAGGCTTGATTAGACTTTTGTTGTTCAGTTTGATTGCTAGTTGCCAAAACCGATCCTTTCTAACACAAAACCACCAGATTAAGGAATGCAGGACCCACTTTCGCGGGGGTACCATCCTGCTTTCCGCTGGTGGCGGACGCTTTATTACGCTATAACGGGCAGCCCGTCAGGTTCTACTTGGCATGGCCGTTCTTCCTGAAGCTTCGTGGGTGATAACCACTTATTTAGAATCAATTTTAGTAATCTAAAGTGCTTTTATTGAGTTGTTAACCAACTTATTATACCTGCCTTAACAGGTAACAACAAGCACTAGGGTGAGGTCATGTAGGCCGAGACGTCATTGAATAGCGGGAACTGGTCCCCCAACCACTGATGCAACACGCTCCCTTTATCATCAATAATAACGATAGAGGGAGCGATCACAATATCTCTGCTTGAAGCAAAAGTGCTACCTTCTATACTATCCCAGTCCAATAGCTCAAGACTTTTTGCCGTAACTTTTTTGAAGTCACGAGCATATTCCTCTGCTTTGCGGCCATGTTCGCTCTGTGGCTGATATAGCATTAATGCTTTCATTTTGCCTATTGTACCTGAGGTTTACGTGGCATGCTACTCCGCATCGCAAGCATTGGGTGAAAGTACTTCAGAAATACGTGACTCTTTTTATTGCGCCGATAGGTACAGGTTCTAGCTACAACCTGTAGTTGACCCGCACGAATTACACACATAGCAGCTACCTGCTCGCTGTGTTTGATTGCCACAGTTATAGCATAGAGGCGCAGTATCGGCTGTAGCTTGCTGAGAAGACTGGGTAGAAGGTGTAGTGGAAATGCTAGGCTGCTGAGCAAGAGATGGGACAGGAATCGAGTCAGCTTGTGGGGCCACCTGGTCGAGCAATGAAGTCTGTTCCTCGGGAATATCGTCGATAGATGCCAATCCTAGTTCTAGGCGATCATCGAATGACAAGTACTCCAATGCCAGCCGACGCATAATGTAGTCGGTGATTGAACTTGCTGTACGTATTTCTGGATCATCAGTAATACCGGCAGGAGCAAAACTGGTGCTGCGCAGAGTTTTAACATAGCTCTTTAATGGCACACCATACTGCAAACCGTGGCTCACACTTATTGCAAAGGAATCCATCAAACCAGAAAGCGTAGAACCCTGTTTGCTGACATTAATGAACAGCTCACCTGGCGTGCCATCTTCGTACTCACTGACCGTAAAGTAACCTTTAAGGTCGGCAATGCGGAAGGCGTAGGTTTGACTTGTTCGTTTACGAGGCAGTTCTCGCTTGTAGGCACCTTTTAGTACAAAATTCTCAGTCGTTTCTGCTACAGCAACTGCCGGAGTAGCACTGTTCACAGCTGCAGCCACCGGGGCCTCTTCAGTTTTCTGCTCTTTTTTAGCCATTGCTAGCGGCTGGGCAACCTTACAGTTATCTCGATAGATCGCTACTGCCTTGAGCCCCAGCTTCCATGAATCCATATGTAGCTGCTCAACGTCCTCAACCGTCACATCCTCTGGCATGTTAACAGTCTTACTAATTGCACCAGAAATAAATGGCTGCACAGCGCTCATCATCTTTACATGCCCAAGATAGTGGATAGGGTTATCGCCCATTGAGCAAGCAAACACGTCCTTGTGTTCAGCCTGCAAATGCGGAGCTCCGAGAATTGTTTTCTCTGTATCTATGTAGGCAACGATATCGTCGACCTGATCTGCAGAGTATCCTAGCTCTCTTAATGCACGTGGAACAGTTTGATTGACAATGTGCATTGTTCCACCACCAACTAGTTTCTTAACCTTAACAAGCCCGAGGTCTGGCTCAATGCCAGTCGTATCACAATCCATCATTAGCCCAATGGTTCCTGTTGGCGCAAGGACACTTGCTTGCGAGTTGCGAACGCCGTGCAATGCCGCTTGTTCGACAGCCTCATCCCAAGCACTTGCTGCGGCACTCAATAGATCCTCAGCCACTAAGGAGGCGTCAATGTCTGAAACTGCTTTGCGGTGCATTTTAAGAACCGTGTTCATACCATCCTTGTCTTTATGGTAGCCCGCAAAAGGTCCAACTCGCTTGGCAATTTTAGCACTTGTTGCATATGCATGGCCGGTCATGAGCGCCGTAATGGACGCCGCAATTGCACGGCCCTCGTCTGAATCATACGGAAGCCCTTTTGCCATCAATAAGGCGCCAAGGTTAGCATAGCCCATGCCGAGCTCACGATATGCCTTCGCGTTTTTGCCGATACTTTCAGTGGGGTAGCTGGAATATCCAACCAAAATTTCCTGTGCAGTAAAGATAACCTCCACCGTATGCCGAAAGTCATCGATAGCAAAGGTGCCGTCCTTATTAAGATATTTTAATAGGTTGATGCTCGCTAAGTTGCAGGCAGAATTATCCAAGTGCATGTACTCGGAGCATGGATTGCTACCATTAATGCGTCCAGCTACAGGACATGTATGCCACTTGTTAATTGTAGTGTCGAACTGCATACCTGGATCCGCACACTCCCAGGCCGACTCGGCGATCTGTCGGAAAATATCACGCGCCTTAACCGTTCGTACGGTTTTGCCAGTCGTTACCGCCTTGAGATCCCAATTAGCATCCTCCTCGACAGCCTTCATAAATTCATCAGTAACGCGCACTGAGTTATTTGCATTTTGATACTGCACACTAAAAGCATCCTTACCATCAAGGCTCATGTCAAAGCCAGCTTCTTGAAGCACACGCGCCTTACGCTCTTCAATCGCCTTGCACCATATGAACTCTTCGATGTCTGGATGGTCAACATTCAAAATAACCATTTTGGCAGCGCGACGAGTTTTTCCACCACTCTTAATTGCTCCCGCAGAAGAGTCGGCCCCTCGCATAAAGGATAGTGGACCCGAGGCGGTACCGGCGCTCTTTCCAAGCGTTTCGGCACTTGATCGAATTGTGCTGACATTCAAGCCAGAACCCGAACCGCCTTTAAAAATCATGCCTTCTTCTTTATACCAATTTAGGATTGATGGCATAGTGTCCTCGACGGCAAGAATAAAACATGCACTAGCTTGCTGTGCTCGTTCTTTGGCACCGATATTGAACCATACGGGGGAATTAAATGCTGCTCGCTGTGTGGCTAGAATATACTTTAGTTCATTATTAAATATGTCGGCCTCTTCGTCGCTGACAAAGTACCCCTCACTAAGTCCGTGACTCGTTACCGTGTCGGCTACTCTATCGATAAGATGTCGCAATGAGCTTTCGCGATCAGCCGCCCCGGGTGTACCACTGAAGTACTTTTGGGCAACGATATTTATTGCATTTTGTGACCAACCAACTGGGAACTCAACATTTTTTTGCTCGAACACTGGCTCCTTGGTCATTGGATTAATAATTGATGAGTCGGTATGCACCCATTCCAGCTCATCGTAAGCCTGCACCTTAGGGCGCGTAAAGCGCCTCTTAATACCAAGTGTTGAAACTCGTGCCATTGTAAAACCCCTCCTTAAAAATTGAGTTTTTATTTGTTTATTTTGCAGCGCCACCCGCCGCTTTCGGCTGTCTCTCTAAGCCTAAACTGTGAGTGGCCACCCCTGCTCACGTGTTTTGCGTAACCATAATAACACGCATGCAGCAGCAGCCAATAAGAAATTAGACTCAGTGCCTCGTACTGAAGTTTCTAGTGATCATCGCGCATGCGACTAAGCTCTTTTTCAAAGCTTGCAACGTCTTTAAAACGGCGATATACACTTGCAAATCGAACATATGCAACTTCATTCAATTCTGCCAACCCATCCATAACGAGCTGGCCGATTTGCGATGAAGGTATCTCAGGCTCATCGAGTTCATAGAGCTGATTCTCAACGCTTGAAATTAGCTGTTCGAGTTCAAGGTGTGTAACCGGTGTCTTTTCACAAGCCCGCAACAAGCCGGCCATTAATTTATCCCGATAGAAAGCTTGCCGGGTTCCATCATGCTTTATCACCGTTAGCTGTGGTCGCTCCAAACGTTCATAGGTCGTAAAGCGCGAATGACAGCTAAGGCACTCTCGGCGTCGACGGATTGCTTCACCGTCAGAAACATAGCGCGACTCATTTACTTTAGTTTCTGTTTTTTGACACTGAGGACACTTCATCTTGATATTACCTCCAGTCGTGACTCCAATGTACGATCACCATATATGGTGTATCTCCATAGGAGTATACCGCTATTGATTGCGTATGTGCAACTACTTTTTATCGTTAGGTTCATCTTTTTTCTTACCACGACGAAAACGTAAGAACGATGGGCGTTCATACTCTTCCTCATGCTCATCATATGTCCATATATGTGTGCCTGGATCTGATTTTTCACGCAGTTTTTCAACACCCGCCTCATGATGATCGGGTGTATCACTAGACGCCTTATCTAGGTCCATATCAAGTCGATTCATATCCGTATCGCTAACCTCCTCTTTAGGGTGTAGCGAAACTTCATTAGGGACTGCAGATGTTTCATCGCTTACGCCAGACGACACGCCAGTAATTTGACCACCTCTGTTTGCGAAATAGGCAGCATCGAAGCCTGTAGCAATAACTGTAATCTGAATCTCATCCACAATTTTATCGTTGAGGGTGGCCCCAAATATAATGTTGGCTTCAGGGTCAACCGCAGCGGTGATGGTTTCCGCCGCTTCATTAATCTCGTGCATAGACATGTCCGAACCACCGGTAACGTTAAATAGCACACCTCTAGCACCATCTATTGACACTTCAAGCAGCGGTGACTCAATTGCCTGCTGGGCAGCCGCTACTGCGCGATTTTCGCCACTGGCCCGTCCAATACCCATCAGTGCAGAACCAGCATTACTCATTACTGACTTAACATCCGCAAAGTCAAGGTTAATGAGCCCGTGGATTGTTATAAGGTCTGAGATACCTTGCACACCTTGACGCAACACATCATCTGCGACTTTAAAAGCATCTAATAGTGGTGTGTTCCGATCGATAGTTTGCAGAAGCCTATCGTTTGGAATAGTAATAAGCGTGTCGACATGCCGACTTAGGTTGTCGATGGCAATTTCGGCATTATGGCGTCGTTTTTCTCCTTCAAACGCAAATGGCTTGGTTGCTATGCCCACTACAAGAATGTTTTGTTCTTTGGCGAGCTGGGCCACCACGTGGCCAGCACCACTGCCTGTTCCGCCACCAGCACCGATGGTGACAAATATCATGTCTGCACCCTTAAGTGCCTCTGCTATTTCTTCCTTGGATTCTTCTGCGGCTGTCTGACCGGCACTAGGATCGGCACCAGCTCCAAGGCCCTTTGTTGTTGTCTTTCCTATATGAATCTTTTGCTGAGCTTTAGAGTAATGCAGAGCTTGCGCATCAGTATTGATAGCTATGAATTCTACGCCTGTGATACCAGCTTCAATCATACGATTAACAGCAGCTCCACCAGCTCCACCAACTCCAACGACCTTAATTTGTGCGAATGTTTCGATTTCGGGTTTCAGCTGTGGCATATGCACCTCACCTTTTTAGACTAATGTCTTAAAAATTTACCCACTCATTATAATTCAGTGTTCATGGTGAATCAAATATATCGCCAACACTAATGTCTAGACCAAATATTTGTTCTGTTTATCTTTTTTTCCACTTACCTAAGAGCGATTGAACTAAATTATTACTCATTAAGGCCGCTTTTCCTATGCTACCCCCGCTCGACGGGTGGCTCGCGAAGGCCATATCAAGCAACATCAACCCAACTGCAGTTGAAAACTCAGGCGTATTAGCCGTGTCAATGACTCCACCAAAGCCGGTTGGTCGAGCAATTCTAGCCGGTAACTCCAGACGTTCTTTCGCAAGCTCAGCGATATTTCGTATCTGCGAGCTGCCGCCTGTTATCACTATGCCTCCAGGAAGTTTTTTGGAGCGCTGGATTTTGCGCAGTTCTTTTTCAACATACTCAAAAATTTCGTCTAGTCTTGCCTGCACTATAAGGTCGATCTCCCTACGATCAAAGTGTAGTTTTTCGTCATCAGCTACATTAACAGTAACTTCGCGAGAAGCCTTACGATCCTCTAAGGCCGACGCAAATTCTTGCTTAACCAGCTCCGCCACGGGTATATCTGTCTTTAAGCCAATGGCTAGATCGTTGGTAATATGCACCCCTCCCATAGGGATAACTGCGACATGCTGTACTTCAGCTTCTTCAAACACAACGACATTTGTTGTGCCAGCTCCAATATCAACCAATACCGTGCCCGACTCTTTTTGATCTCTTGTCAGTACGGCTTCTGAGGCGGCAAATCCCGCAACTATATGGCTGTTTTCGTGCACGCCACTGTGTTGAAATACTTGATCAAGTATACGCAGGGCTGGGGACGCTGAGGTTACGATGTGAGTGTCTACCTCCAATCTTACGCCTCGCATTCCTACGGGGTCTTTGATATTTTCTTGACCATCAACATGATAATTACGGGCGAACACCTGAAGAATCTCTCTATTGGCAGGTAATTGAACCACGGTGGCCGCTTCTTCGGCCCGCAGCCTATCATCTACTGATATTTCTCGTGAGGCGCTACTGATTGCTACGACGCCTTTTGAATTTAGTCCAATTAAGTGCCCACCATTGACACTAACCGACGCAGCCTTTATAGATACACCCGAAGTACGCTCGGCATCATCTATAGCGGCAGCAACCGCGTTTGATACTTCTTCGGGATGAATCACTACTCCTTTGCGCATTCCTCGATTTGACACACTCGAGGCCCCAATTATAGTTGGAACGATACTATCATCAGTATCCAGCTTGCCAACCACAACGCGAACAGCACTTGTGCCCACATCAATACCGACAAAGTGCGAATTAGACTTATGCATGAGTTACAGTATACCGCTGATGCTTAAACCTCAGCAAGCGTTCGCTATAGCCTTGTTAGGATCTCGGCCCCATGGTCTGTTATCAAGACTGTATCTTCAAAATGAGCGGCCATCGACCCATCACGTGTGCGTATAGTCCATTTATCGCTATCAACAAACACCGCATAGTCTCCGAGTGTGGCCATAGGTTCAATTGCAATGGTCATTCCAGCTGATAGTACCGGCCCACTATTTGCGTGACCATAGTTGGGTATATTAGGATCTTCGTGTAGTTCATGGCCAACACCATGTCCGACTAGGTCCCGCACTATACCCAACTTGGCTTTATCGAGTTGCTTTTGAATTGCTGCTGCTATCGTTCCTACGTTAACCCCATCTTTAAGCTCTAAGATACCGGCATCTAGGCTTTGCAGAGTCTGTTGCACTAAAAGTTTGTGAGATTCTGGATGCGCTCCAACTAATACAGTCCGTGCAGCGTCAGTAATCATCCCCTTAAACTTAATCCCAAAGTCTAAGCTGACTATATCACCATCCTTAAATGGGATGTCCGTAGGTATCCCATGCACAACCGCGTCGTTGACAGATACACAAACAACTGCGGGAAATCCACCATACCCAAGAAATGGTCCGGAAACACCACGCCGCTGAATCTGTTGACGCGCAAACGCATCAAGTTGAACTCCAGTTACACCAACTTTCGTCATGTCGCACATCTCTTCAAGGATTTCGGCAAGTATCTTGCCGCTCTTTCGCATTGCTTCAAGTTCTGACTTGGTTTTTACTCTTGTATACGCCATTACTAGTCTTTGAGCTTTTCTATAATTTCCTTGTCGATAGTCTCGATATCACCATCAGCTGAAATATCTATTATTCGAACCCCTGCTTCTTTAAAGCTGGTCAAAATTGGCGAGATGACAGTGTTGTATTCCAACAATCGAACATCAACAGCCGCGTCAGTATCATCAGACCTCTGCCTATTGGTAAGCCGATGTATGGCAACATCACGACTCACGATTAAATGGACTACTGCTTTAATTTGCCAACCTCCGCTACGAGCCCATTCGACCAACCACGCAGCCTGCTCAGAACTTCTTGGAAACCCGTCCAGAATACAAACCCCGCCCACCGGTACCGTATTCATAGCGGCAACGAGCACGTCTATAACATACGCATCATCTATTAGCTCGCCCGTATTGAGCCTTGCTTGCAAAGCTATATCTGCAGAGTCACGGAGCAACTTCCCTGTTGAGATCCATTTGTCTCCGGTGCGGTCAGCCAGCAGTTCTGATTGTGAACTCTTGCCTGATCCAGGACTACCCAACATAACGATGATTGATCGTATGTTGTTGGTGGTACTAAGTCTATCGTTGTCCAAGGCGAATTTTTTGCATTTTGACGATTTTTCGCTCACGTCGTTGAATTGCACGTGCACGTCGATCACGTTTGCTCATTGGCTTTTCAAAATACTGGTTTTGCTTAGCAGCAACAATAACGCCTGATTGCTGTACTTTTCGGTTAAAGCGGCGAATCAGGTTTTCGAGAGATTCTTGACGGTCTTTTCTGGTTACTTGGATCATTACAGAGGAGAATTGTAGCAGAAACAGGGGCCGTAAGCAACCTTAATTCGCAATTTCCCAATTAACCAGCTGTCGTTGCGTCTGGGCGGAGCCTTTAAACCAATTTTTCTCAAGCCTAATTATGCAATCCAGCTTCGAGGAACCGGCTAAGCTATACAGCTCCTCGGCATTATTAAAATGGACAAAGGGCTGCTTAGACCCGGAACTATCGACTAGCAAACCACGACAATGCTTACCACTAGCCCCGAGTTTAGATAGCTGGCTTAATGTGACATCTTTTAGCTTAAACAGCGGCGATGGATTCTGTTCCCCAAATGGCTCAAGCTGCTCGAGTAAGGAGACTAATTCATCAGATAGGACTTCGGCAGACTCAACTTCAATATCCGCATCAAAGCTGAATGCATCATCCTGGTCCGATAGGTCAAGACTGCGATAAAAATCATTGATACGCTTTTTAAACTCTTCAAAGTCCTTCTTGTATATGGTAAAACCAGCAGCATACGAGTGGCCACCACCAGAAATAAGTAAATCGCGAACTGCCTCTACTGCTTCATGTAAACGAAAATCGCCGAAACTTCGAGCAGAACCCTTAATCGTATCTTCAAGCTTCTGCATAACTATGGCTGGTTTGTGAAGTTGTTGTACCAGCTTAGAAGCAACGATACCAATAATGCCGTGCGACCAATCTTCGTGCGCCAGAATAAGCACCGGGTCTAGATTTTTTTCTGCCATTTGCAATGCGGCACGCGTTATACTTTCTTGCTCCACGCGGCGATCGGCGTTCAATTGATCCAAGCGATATGCCAGCTGAAGGCCATCAATCTCGCTGCGAGTATTCAATAAGTCCAAGCTTATGCGTGCTGATTCAAGCCTGCCCGAGGCATTTAAACGCGGTCCGAGCTTAAAGGCCATATCAACTGATTTTAATTCTCTGCCGTACACCCCCGAAACCTCGCAAAGTGCCCGTAATCCAACCCGTCTTTGCTTCCTGGCTACTTGAACCCCCCAACTAACCAAAGTTCTATTCTCGCCAGTGAGTGGAACAACATCGCATACGGTACCGAGAGCAACCAAATCTAGCATCCATTTTTCTTGTCCAACCTCCAGCCCGCTTAACTCACCCATAGCAGCTTGAATTAATTTATATGCAACCCCCACACCTGCCAAATTTTGGTGGGGATATTTACTATCGCTTCTTTTTGGATTTATCACTGCAATTGCATCGGGCAATATATCTCCCACCGCATGGTGGTCGGTTATGATTACATCCATGCCAAAATCGTTTGCCAACGAAACTTCATCTATCGATAAGCTTCCGCAATCTACTGTCACAATGAGGTCTGTCTTTTGCTCAGCGAGAACCCTAATAGATTGCGGATTTAACCCATAGCCATCTGTAAAACGATTTGGTATGTGGGCACTGATATCCAGGCCCCAAGCCCTTCCAGCATCGAGCAGAATAGTGCTGGCAGTCAGCCCATCGATGTCATAATCACCATAAACGACAACACGCTCACTATTTTCTTGTGCCTGCTTGAGTCGAGTAACAGCCTTTTTCATATCTGTTAGCAGCCATGGATCTTCTTGATCCTTTGTATAATTAGGATGCAAAAATACATTTGCCGCACTATTACCACGACGCTGCTCGACTAGCACATTAAAAATTTCTTGGGCCGTCATATTGGCAATTTACCACCCTCAGTTGTTGTTATTTAAGTAACACGTTTTTGGGAAGCGCGCTGACTTTTAAGTACAATACTTTGCAATTCCTTGAATATTGGGAAGTTTTTATTGGTTGAGTACGTCCTGGTATTGCCCTGTTTTTCACCAACCAAAAAACCCGCTTTCTCGAGGCGCTTTAACTCACGCTGGATGTTGCCCGCGTCCTCCTTGATTAGCTTAGCTAGTCCTCGAACATGTGTTTTGAAATCCGGATACTTGGCGTATACGACGATAATTTTTCGGCGTACCCGAGATGTAATAAAGACGTCTAACATACCCTCCTCGTCATTGTTGTATACACAACATGATACGCCATGTGTTTTGGTGCTGGCAAGTCTTAGCGCCAGTTTTTTATCATTTGATCAATCTTGCTGATGATAATTTCTGTTGAAGGAATATCATTCTTATCGTAATAGTGGTTGGTTTCAAAGAAGTCCTCTACCACGCTCAAGCAATGTATTTCATCTGTTAATATATGGAGCTTGTCTGCAGCTTCTACTGAAGCGACTGGAACGGCAGCAATTATTTTATCAACTTTAATGGGTTTTAAGTAGTTCACCGCACTTTCTATCGACATACCACTTTTTAATCCAGAGCTCACCAATATCACTTTTCTTCCATATAGTAGTGTATCGTCGACTATACCATGCTCCCCCAGTAGTCTATGCATCGCTGCATACTTATCAAACTTACCCTGCTCTATTGACTCATGATACTCAGAGGTAAGCTCCTCAATTTCACCGGCACTATACATATTATTATACGTGAACTCGCCATGCGGGTTGATGGTGCCGATGATCGTTTTGTCGCTTTCAGAGAGCTGAACATTTTCAATGAGCAGTAGCATGAGTACCGCATGAAGTTCGGCGGCTATCTGCTCTGCCACCAACACGCTATCAGGACTCAATGCAAGTACGGCAGTATTATCGAACCGATACTTGCTCAAAGCTTGAGCTAATTGAGCCCCTGCGGTTGCCCTGTCTTTGAAGTAGTTAGCCATTAGATATTAGTGTACCAAACCCTAAAGCACCTATAATGAATAATATGTACTACGATGTAACTATTCGAGGGTCACGCGGTGGTCAGAGTACGTTCACCTATCACAGCGAAGCAGCCCTTCAGCGAGGACAACTAGTTGTAGCCCCTTTACAAAACAGGCCAGTATTGGGTGTCGTGTCCGCTATCATCTCACGAAAGCCAGCATTTAAGACCCGCGCAATTGCAGAATCCTCAAAATACGTATTGCCACTGAAGTTATTAGACCTAATCACATGGATGAATGAATTCTATGCATGCAATCCTGGGGCAAGCCTGCAGTTGATATTGCCGCCAAAAGTACCAAAAAACCCTAAGCCCAGGAAGGAAACCCAGCTCGCAGTTAATCGAAAGAATATCAATCATTTGCCATTAACCCGTGAGCAAACGAATGCTCTTGTAGGCCTGGCAACCAAGAGCAAAGGAACCTGCATACTTCACGGAGAAACAGGATCCGGAAAAACGAGAGTGTACGCCGAGCTAGTAACTCAAAGTCTATCTAAGGGGCTGTCCGCGCTTATACTTGTACCCGAAATAGGCATGACATCTCAATTGGCTGCCGATATTGGCCAGCTTACTAGTCAGCAGGTAGCTGTAATCCATTCAGAGTTAACACCTGCACAGCGACAAAAATTATGGATTGAAATATACGAGTCTAATGAGCCAAAGATAATTATCGGCACAAGGTCAGCGCTTTTTGCGCCAATTGATAAACTAGGAATAATCATTGTAGATGAATCACACGATGCGTCGTACAAACAAGAGTCTTCGCCGCGATACTCGGCCATCAGAGTGGCCAGCCAACTTGGAAAAATACATGCATGTCGTGTCATACTTGGATCCGCCACTCCTAGTGTTTCTGATTATTTTTTGGCAAAGCAGAAAGCTGCACCAATTATTCGGCTACATAAGCAGGCCACCGGCCACGAACACGATACGACATCCTTGATTATTGATAAGCGTGAGCGACGCTTATTTACAAAAAGCTATCTTCTTAGTAACCCCTCGATAGATGCCATTACCCAAACGTTGCAATCAGGATTGCAATGCCTCCTATTCTTAAACCGTAGAGGGACGGCAAAACTATGCCTGTGTCATAACTGCGGCTGGTTTGCTACCTGTAGCAACTGTCAACTACCACTAACATATCATCGTAATAAGCAAGCACTTCTGTGCCATAGCTGCGGTAACCAGTATCCTCCAGTTACTGCCTGCCCAGAATGTGGCAGCGTAGAGTTACGATACCAAACTCCGGGGGTGCAGGCTCTTGAATCGGAAGTTGAAAAGCTGTTCCCAACCGCTCGCATTACTCGCATAGATAGTGATGGGGGCGAAAGCAACAGCCTTACGCACAATTACCAAGCATTATACGACGGGGATATTGATATAATTATTGGCACCCAAACAGTTGCTAAAGGCCTTGATCTGCCCAAACTACAGCTCGAAGTTGTAGTTGACGCAGACAGCGGATTGCACATGCCGGATTACCTTGCAGGCGAGCGAATGTTCCAGCTACTTTATCAGGTTATTGGACGTATCGGGAGGCACCAGTCCGGCCAGCTTATTGTTCAGACGCTCACCCCCGATCACCCTATTATTGCGACAGCTATAAACCGTGATTACGAAACTTTCTATACAGCAGAAATTGCAGCCAGGAAGATGCTGCGCTACCCACCGTTCACACATCTTGCTCGTATTGTTTTCGAAAACACAAACGAAGCTGGAACATTCACTCAGGCTCACGTAGTAGCCGAGAAAATAAGGCAAGATTTGCATGGGGTCACGGTACTTGGACCATCAGTATGTTTTTATCCGTTGTTAAGATCGAAGCATCGCGTACAACTCATTGTTATGACAGCTGAGCGACACAAGCTCACACTACTTAGAACCATACTCCCAACATCTGCGTTCCTTGATATCGACCCGGCGCAATTACTCTAGTGAGATGCGCGATTGTCTACTATACTAGACTGCATGTCTAGGACGCTGCCCATTATCACACTTCCCAATGCTAAACTTCGGCAAAAATCTAAAGCCATTGCCTCTATAACACCAGAGGTCGAAAAGCTAGCAAATGCAATGAAAGAATCGACCCTCAAATGGGAGGCCAGCAGAGAGCACGAAGTTGGGGTGGCGCTAGCGGCCATTCAGGTTGCTGAGCTAAAACGAGTCATTATCGTTCGAGAAGATTTTGAAAGCAGATCTAACACGAACTTTAATGTTTATATTAACCCGGTTATCACTAAACGGTTTGGCAAGATTGTTGAAGACTACGAAGGCTGCTTAAGTGTAAAGGATCTATACGGACTTGTACCAAGATTCAATCAAGTAGAGTTCACCGCCCTAACCTTAGAAGGCACAAAGATTAAACAAACTGCGGAAGGTCTATTGGCTCGCATAATCCAACACGAAGTCGATCACACTAATGGAATTCTGTTTATCGATACTATTAAGGACAAGGACGCCTTCTTTGAGCTACAAGATGACGGCAGCCTTGGGAAGCTAGACCATGAAACAGTCCTTGCCTCTAGTGTTCTTTGGTAGCGGGCCGGTTGCGCTCGCAAGCCTACAGAACCTATATGATCATTTTCATATTGAATTAGTGGTCACTAAGCCGCAACAACCAAAACAAAAGGATAAACCAATAGTACTTACCTTTTGCGAAGAAAAAAACCTTAACTACATAACCGTATCCAACAAGAATGAATTAGAATACGTACTCAGCGCAAGTAAGCTGGATAGTAACATAGGGGTGGTTGTAGATTTTGGTATAATTATATCATCGGCAGTAATTAATATGTTTCCTTTGGGAATTATTAATAGCCACTTCTCATTGCTTCCTGCACTTCGAGGCGCCGATCCAATAAGCTTTTCTATACTTAACGGTCTTAGGGAAACTGGAGTGAGCTTAATGAAAATTGTACCAGCACTTGACGAAGGCCCGCTACTTGCACAACAAAGGATCGACGTCACTGATGCCGATACCACTCCGAGCTTAACGATAAAATTAGTAGACCTAAGCAATAGAATGCTTATCGACATACTTCCAAAATATATCGCTGGAAGTATAATTCCACAGAAACAAAATAACTCTTCTCCTGCTTCCTACACACGAAAACTGACGAAAAGTGATGGTGTCCTAGACTGGCACAAGGCCGCCGAAGTGCTTGAGCGGGAAATCCGTGCATTCATTGAATGGCCAAAAAGCAAAGCTAACATCAAAGGTGTTGATGTTATCGTCACTTCAGCAATCGTAGCAAAAGAAACCTTGGCCCCAGGTGAAATACGCACTACAGATGGTAAGCTGATGGTCGGTACGGCGCTGGACAGTTTACTGATTTTACGCCTAAAAGTTCCTGGTAAGTCAGAGATGAGCGCAAAAGACTTTATTAATGGGTATCTCTAGCCTGCGGAATAGTTGTTGACATCGTTTTGGCCATTAGCCTGTGAGAAGTCTGCATTTGGAGCAGCCGGTGTCGAGTTGGCAGGCGCATTATCTGCAACGCCTTGCTCCTGATAGGCCTGTAGAATCTTTGGCGCGTCGTTTTTTATTTCACCCTTAAGTTTTTCTAACTCATCGACTACGACTTGCTTGTAGTTTGGAAAGTTAGTTTCCAGCCACTTGAGCGCGCCTGCCTCATCCTTTGTATCAATAAAGGACTCAAATTCATTCAGTTGAGCCTCAGTCATTTGCTCCGCTAACTTCATGCCAACACGCATCTCAAGCGTTTCGTATATATGCTTTAAGAACGGCTGCTTTTCTTGAACCGGCAGCCCACCAAGACCAAGTTCGACGAGTAAGTTTTCATCAATTCTAATCATGTCTATTCCTATTATACCTTTTCGTACCGCATTGCCTATAGGCTCCGGGCAACCATTTCACTTGTATAGAAGCTTATCATATCACCTTCCTCAACGGTGAGCTTATTGGTCAGCTTGAGTTGCAAGCCACACATATCACCTTCAAACACCTCTTTCGCCTCATCCGGGCCCCGCTTTACACTAGCAACCTCCGCCTCACCTACCCCTGACTTAGCGCGGATAACTCGTGCCTTCACACCAGGAACTGCTTTACCACTGAGCACCTTACCGCCACATATAATTTCGCTCTTACTGGTTCGAAAAACACCCGCAACTTCTAGTTCACCAATGGTTGTCTCAACTAGCTCAGGAGCCATACGTCCACTTGCTTCAGTCTTAAAATCGTCGAGAAGCTCATAGATAACATGAAACAGGCGAACGGAGACTTTATCCCTTGCAACTATTTGCTTAATCGCACTAGGGAGCGCTACGTTAAAGCCATATATGATAGCATTGCTTGTCGATGCCTGATGCACATCACTTTCGGTTACGTCTCCTACTCCTGAACCAACGACATTTAACGCAACCTCTTCGTTCTCTAAACTTTTTAGTGACTCAATCACTGACGTGAGTGAACCCTGCACGTCCGCCTTGACGACGACATTTACTTCCACCTGACTGCGCTTTTTATTTATCATTTTGATTAAGTCATTGCTTGTCATTGCGTTGTTATTGGCCAAAGCCTCTGTTTCTCCATTCTTTTCTGCTTCAAGTCGTGCCTGCTTTTCACTTGGCATCACATGACAAACTTCACCAAATTCTGGAAGTGCTTTAAAGCCTGAGATAATGATCGGTGTTGAAGGTGTTGCCTTAGTAAGCGTTTTGCCGTCAGTCGACTGCATAGTCTTTACTTTTCCATATGCGTCACCAGCCACAATCGCGTCACCAGTGTTTATGACACCTTGCTCCACGAGCATTGTCACAACCGGTCCACGACCTTGCTCAACGTGTGATTCTATAATCAATCCTTCTGCATTAGCTGTCTCATCAGCCGTTAGCTCTTCCACATCACTAACGAGAAGTACCATGTCCAACAACTTATCGAGATTCTTTTTTTCTTTGGCGCTCACTTCGACGAGAACTATATCTCCTCCCCACTCTTCGATAAGTAAATTCTCTTCCGAAAGTTGCTGTTTTATCCTATTGCTATCAGCGCCAGGTTTATCAATCTTATTTACCGCAACAATTATTTTTACACCAGCTTGCTGAGCGTAACGTATCGCCTCTTTGGTCTGAGGTTTTATGCCATCATCGGCAGCCACCACAATCAGCGCAATGTCCGTAAGTTGCGCGCCGTGCTCACGTAGGCTCGCAAACGCCTCATGTCCAGGAGTGTCCAAAAAGGTCACGACCCGATCTTTCCAAGTAATCTGGTAAGCAGAAATATGTTGGGTTATGCCTCCGGCCTCCCCTTTAGCCGTGTCAGCCTCGCGAATAGCATCCAATAATGACGTCTTGCCATGGTCCACGTGACCCATCACGGCAACAACTGGTGGGCGAGCTGTCCCACCAGTAGGTTTCTCACGGCGAGGCTTGTCGGCTACCTCTGATGCCTTTTTTTGAAGCTCGATTTCTGGGGCTATCTCACTGCTTATTATTACAGCAGTGTCAAAATCTAATTTTTCGTTAATAGTTGCGGGAATGCCGTTTTTGAACAGTTCTGTGATCAGTGTTGTTGCGGGAATGCCAAGCGCTTCAGCAAGATCGCCAACAGTGACAGTGTCTTTGATGGTGACAGTCTTTTCAGCCATGAAGCGCTTTGTCCTTTCATATTAGTTACTTAACACTAAGCGAGATTCGACGAGTTTCCTTGTCGATGTCTAGGATAACGAACTGTTTTTTCTCGCCAAGTTTGAACAGCTTTTCTGGGTCTCCCTCGGCAGATTTACCTATTTCGGAAATGTGTACCAACGCTTCTACAGCCGGACTAATTTGTATGAACGCACCGAAAGGAGTGATGCGGGTGACCGCGCCTTCTACCTCGTCGCCCTTCTTGTACTTATCAACTTCCTTCATCCAAGGATCCTCACTCATTTGCTTGAGGCTGAGTGACAATCGGTCCTTGTCGATAGCAATAATCTTGGCGTTCACTGTCTGACCAACCTTAACGTAGTCTGCAGGATTCTCTACGCGATCCCAAGATATCTCAGAAATGTGAATCAAACCTTCTATACCAGCAACGTTTACAAAGGCGCCAAAGTCGACAACTCCTGTAATCACCCCTTCTACGTCGTCACCGACTGCGAGTTTTTGGAATCGTTCTTGCATATCGTCTTTGATTGCTTCTTTTTCAGAAAATATCAGCTTATTTTCTTTACGATTTACATCTAGAATTCGTACTCGAATGCCCTGACCGATTAAAGAATTGAGGCGCTGGAGTATCTCATCCTTATCAGCACCGGATACTCTTGGATAATGATCGGCAGACAGTTGAGAAACAGGCATGAAGCCTCGGATACCTTCGAGCTCAATGAGTAGACCACCCCGGTTAGCATCGTACGGCTTAACTTCGATGATCTGTTGTTCTTCAAACAGTTTTTGTAGGTCGTCCCAACCACGATCCTTGACGGCCTTTCGCAGACTGAGTAGCACCGATCCGTCATCCATGTCAGCGTCAACGACACTGGCACTAATTTCTTGGTCGACCTCAGGGGTTTGATTGAAGCCGATCTCCCGGCGCATAACCACCCCAATACCACGTGGACCGAGATCCACTAATACTTCGTGCTTGCGCACACTAATCACTTTACCCTGCACGATATCACCCGGCAGGATCTTGTCTATTGACGCCTCGTTTAAAAGGTCGTCCATGCTAATTGCTTGTTTTGTTGCCATGAACAGCAAAACTCCTTTGTTGTAGATTTCTGAGCACACAGGAAAGCCCATGCTCACAGATTAGATCCATTATCTCCTATCTGTTAAGAATTGTAAACACCCCTGACAAAACAGGCTGGAGCTATAGACAAACATGCTGCTACAATAGCTATATGATTCTTGGGGTAGATATTGGAGCGACGAAAACACTTCTCGGACTGTTTGACGGACGGGGTGCGCTCGACCGGACATTTCGTAGCTTAACGCACGACGATTACCCAGACTTTGTTAAAACTCTTGCTAAAGATATTCAAAACTTTACCAGTGGCGAGGAGATAACTAGCATATCAATGGCGGTTCCTGGAGTAATAGATCGCCAAAAAGGCACAATTGTCGCTATGGGGCACCGGCCATGGAAGAATATTTCTATCGTCAGCGACTTGCAAACCGAACTTGGCGCGTCACCAACCATATTACTTGAAAACGACGCCAAGGCTGCTGGTCTAGGTGAAGCTCTAGCCTACGACCCTAAAAAATACCACACTATTGTATATGTAACCATCAGTACTGGCATTGGAACGGCAATCGTTATTAACGGTATCCTTGATGAGGATTTTATACACGACGAAGGCGGCTTTATGCTCGTCCCCCATGAGGGTGAACTTAGGTTCTGGGACCATATCGCTTCGGGAGCAGCTTTTAAAGAAAAGTACGGCACACTCGCTAGTGAGACAGATGACCCGAAAATCTGGCTCGAACACTGCCAGCTACTAGCACCTGGCTTCAGCGCTATACGAGCACTCTTGACACCCGATCTTATTATCACTGGTGGAGGTCTTGGACTGCAGTTAGATAAATTCCGAGAACCACTTATGGATTTGCTCAAATTACCAGGAATCCCAAACCCTAAAATTCCCGAATTTGCCGTTGCGCAATACGGGAATGATTCAGTACTTTATGGCTGCTACGCCTTGGCAAAAACGCATGAAGCTAGTTGATAGGCTCATCAGAGAATACCCGAACATCACTTTTGTTATCGGTGATCGCTTTACATGGGCTCCTAGCAAGAATACAATTTATTACCTGCCAGAGGGAAGCAGGGAGGGTGAATTTGCCCTATTGCACGAGCTTGGTCATGCAACCCTTGGCCATAATGGGTATAAGCGAGACATCGAACTGCTCAAACTAGAGGTCGAAGCGTGGGCTGCAGCTAGCGGGATTGGCAAGAAGTACAGTATTAAAATTGATTGGCAGCATATCGAACACTGTATTAATAGTTACCGTGACTGGCTGCATGCTCGAAGCTCATGTCCAAATTGCCGTACCGTAAGTATGCAATCAGATGCCACCACCTACCAGTGTCACAACTGTTCGACACGGTGGCATGTCAGCAAATCTCGACTTTGCCGCATACATCGACGGCGCATTACAACTGCTGCAATTGCATAATAAAAACAGCCACCGGTACGTGGCTGTTTTTACAGGCTGCTACAAATTAAGCAGTCTTTTTGGTGCGACGAGAAATACGTCCACCCTTAGCGCCGGCGATGCGAGCGAGTTCACGGTTAGCATAAAAGCCACCAGTGCGACCCTTCTTACCACCTACAGCACCGATTTTTGCGTAAAAATCGCCACCGTAGCGCTTTTTGTTGGTTTCGGCAGCCGCGCGGCCACCAGCTTTTGTTCCAGCCATGGGGTGAAACCTCCAGATTAGATTGATATCCCACCCTCCTCACATCCCCTTGAGGTAAATGAAAAGCCCGGCAAAAGCCGAGCCCTCCATTCCCTTTTGAGAATTACGCTTATGATAGCATTTTGTAGTGCTAGTGTCAATAAGATTTTGAGGTGTTTATCATCTCCTTGCGACGCGCCAGACTTGTGTGCCTAGTAAAAAGATAAAGCCCCACGCGTAAACGAGGGGCTTTATATAATTTGGCACCGTGCTACTTTTCCACCAAGGGTAGTATCATCGCCGCTGCTAGGCTTAGCTTCCGTGTTCGGGATGGGAACGGGCGTTTCCCTAGCGCTATGGGCACCAACAGTTGTAGCCGAATTTACAGCAACAAGTGTTGATATCCATCTGTTAGACATGCATCATATCGTGACTACAGTGTAGTTGCAGTATGATTTCTCACACATTGCAACACACCAATAGCTAGTCGCGTTGTCTCGCAGATCCGTGCCAGACGAGGCGCGGGTTTGCGAGATCATAAAAAGTCAATGGCCCTATTAGTACGCTTCAGCTGAACATATTACTATGCTTACACCTTGCGCCTATCAACCTGATCGTCTTTCAGGGGGCTCGTAGGGAAATCTAATCTTGAGGTCAGTTTCGCGCTTAATATGCTTTCAGCGCTTATCTGGTCCGTACATAGCTACCCAACAATGCTCTAAGCAGAACAATTGGTACACCAGCGGTACGTTCACCCCGGTCCTCTCGTACTAGGGGCAAAGCCTCTCAAATTTCCTATCGTCCACATCGGATATAAACCGAACTGTCTCACGACGTTCTGAACCCAGCTCGCGTACCTCTTTAACCGGCGAACAGCCGGACCCTTGGAAGGTGCTTCCCCTCCAGGATGAGATGAGCCGACATCGAGGTGCCAAACAGCGCCGTCTATGTGAACTATTGGGCGCTATAAGCCTGTTATCCCCGGGGTAACTTTTATCCGATAGCGCTGTCGATCCCACGATCATAGACCTAAAAGGTCAATACAGCGGATAACTTACTCCCACTTTCGTGCCTGTTCGGCATGTACGCCTCACAGTCAAGCTGGCTTGTGCGTATACACTATCGTCACGATTTCCATCCGTAACTAGCCAACCTTTGAACGCCTCCGATACTCTTTAGGAGGCAACCGCCCAAGTTAAACTACCCACCAGACACGGTCCCTGAACCGGT
>CAYYKI010000011.1:0-30733 GCA_964440975.1 uncultured Candidatus Saccharibacteria bacterium
CCAGATCGCACAGTTGAATCAGGAGCCAACCGTACACGGTATTATTGTACAGATCCCTTTGCCAGATCCATCGCAAACCGCTGAAGTGCTGAATAGTGTGACCGCCGACAAAGATGTTGATGGTTTGGCTGCTGCTTCCAGTTTTGACCCGGCCACCCCGATGGCGATCAACTGGTTGCTGGCTGGCTACAATGTTGAGCTCAGAGGTAAGCAAATTGTTATTGTCGGTCATGGTCGTTTGGTAGGTCAGCCGCTGGCTCGCATGTGGCAAGCCTCAAGCTTGAACGTAGCGGTGGCCGACAAGCATACTGAGCAACTTGCGGCGCTAACTAAGGAAGCAGATGTGTTGGTTACCGCAACAGGTGTGCCCGGACTTATCACCAAAGACATGATCAAACCAGAAGCGGTTATTGTTGACGCTGGTGTAGCAACCGACAGTAATGGGCTGATTGGGGATGTCGATCCCAGTGTTCGTGAGTTGCCCAACATAACAATAACACCCGAAAAAGGTGGTGTTGGGCCACTAACCGTCTGTGCTTTGTTCGATAACGTAATTCGCTCGGCTCGACGAACGGTCGAAGGCAGCGCATGACCAAAATCGGTGTTTTTGACTCAGGTGTTGGCGGTTTGTCAGTGGCGCGCGTGCTGCGCCAGGCGTTACCGAACGATGAGGTACTTTTTGCCAACGATGCTACTCACGTGCCCTATGGCAACAAGCCGATGGATCAAATTCATGGTTATGTTTTACCTATTTTGCAGGAAATGACCAGTCAAGGTTGCGAGTTGATTGTTATTGCTTGCAACACCGTGACTACTAATCTGATAACACAATTGCGCGATGAAGTCGCGGTGCCGCTGGTCGGCATGGAACCGATGGTAAAGGTAGCCGCCAAAGACAGCATGTCGCATAAAATTATCGTCTGTGCTACCCCAGCGACCTTAGCAAGCGAACGTTACAAATATCTGAAAGCTATGTACGCACCCGGTGTAGAAGTTATTGAGCCAGACTGTAGTGACTGGTCATCGCTCATTGAGTCAAATCAGATAGATCACGACCATATCAGAGCGGCTATTGAGCCTGGCTTACGGCAAGGGGCTGATCGGATAGTGCTTGGGTGCACGCACTACCACTGGATTGAGGATGATATAGCTGCAATTGCAGAAGATAGGGCGGTAGTCATGCATCCAGAGCAGCCAGTGGTGGCTCAGGTTAAGCGAGTGCTTGAACGGCTTTCGTAAACTGCTCGCCTCGCTCGACGTAATCTTTGAACATATCAAAACTTGCACAGGCGGTTGAAAGCAATACGGCATCACCTGGTTGTGCCAAGCTCTGGGCTTGCTTCACGATCTCGGTGATTGATGAGCCCCCGTCACTAATATTCTGATAGTCTGCTGTCTGCAAGGCTTGTTTGATAGCGGGGCCAGTCACCCCGATAGTGATGACGTGGCGTACATTAGCAGTGGCCACGACTTGGGCCAAACGATCGTAGCTGGCTTTTTTGTCGGAACCACCGAGTATCAGAATTTTTGGCTCTGGTATGGCTTGTATGGCGACAATTGCCGAATCGGGAGTTGTCCCAAATGAGTCATCATAATAACTAACATTATTATAGGTTCTGACTAACTCTAATCGGTGGGGTAGGCCCTTAAAGCTGCGCAGCACTTGGGTAATAACCGCAGTGTTGCCGTCGATTATCTTCCAGACAGCAGTTATTGCGGCACAAACGTTCTCGAGGTTGTGATGCCCAAGCAAAGCCACCTCACTAGTGGCGCAGACGGCCTGGTCTTCGTAGTAAATGTTCCCATCTTTGACGTACGATCCAAAAGTTTCTTGTGGTTCTTCGCCAACAGGTGGTACTTCAAACGACACTTTTAACGCCGGTGAAACAGATGCAACCTCACCCGAGAGGTCATTTCGTCGATTAAACACCGCCAGACTATCATCGTCTTGGTAGCGAAAGATGTTTTGTTTGGCGGCTACATATTCTGCCAGGTCGGTATGCCAGTCGAGGTGCTCCGGTACAACCATCAAACACACCGCAACTGGGGGAGAAACATGTAGATCGATCAGCTGGTAGTTGGCCAGTTCCAGTACCACATAGTCGGATGTCTGGATCTTATTTTTGAGCAAATCAAGCGGCGGGATGCCTATGTTGCCGCCAAGATGCACTCGCTTACCGGCGGCCTTCAAAATCTCGGTTATCAGTGAAGAAGTCGTCCCTTTGCCTTTAGTACCCGTCACGCCAATAATCGGGGCAGGGCAGTTGCGGAAAAATTCTTCAGTTACTGTGGTCACTTTTTGTAAGATATGCTCGTTGTTAGCCGCCACAATATCCTTAGGGTGGAGCCCGGGTGTGCGAATTAAAAGGTGAAATCGCTCTAAGTTGTCCAAATAGTGCTCGCCCAGCTGACGATCAACTCCGGGTGGAAGTTCAATGTTCTCATTACGGTCGCAAATGGTAATCTCGTTGCCGCTGCGCCAATAGTCATAGGCCGATCGCCCTTGCCTGTCGAACCCAAGAATAGCAATTCTCATGAAGCCTTATTATGGCCGAAAACTACCAGCACAGCAAATTACGACAGATGTTTCTTGACGGTTTCGGCGACCTGACGAGGTGTCATATCGGCCTTCAAAATCACAGCTTCGACGCCAAGTTCTTTGACTTCTTTAGGAATCTCTTGCTCACCCATGTTGGTCAGGATGATGACCTTAGTATGCTTACCCCAGCTGGTGGCGCGCAGTTTTTGCAACATTTCTCCGCCGGTCATTTCGGGCATCATCAGATCGAGCAAGATAATGTCCGGCTTCATCTTCTCGGCGAGTTCAAGCCCTAGCTTGCCGTTCTCGGCCGTGTCAACGTCGTAGCCCTCCGCCTCGAACTTGATGCGGTACATCTGACTAATTGCCTGGTCGTCTTCTACGATTGCAACTTTTGCCATAAGCTAATGGTACGCAAACATAGCAAATACTACAAGTGCTGATACGAAAACTCTTTATTATTATATATTTTTATGGCATAATAGTACATGTAAGTTAGATTGTTATGAGGAAGAGTGATCGAGGACCAGACTGGGACGATTGGGACGAGATTTCGGACTCAGTTGACCGTAAGCGTAGAGTGAGCAAAGAGCGTCGCTTTGAGGAGCATGCACATGGTTTTGGCTGTAGCCATTGCAGTCTCTGGATTCCTTTGAACGAAACGATGGGTACTCACAATCGTAACCACTGCCCGTCTTGCTTATGGTCACGACATATGGATGACAGAACGCCAGGTGATAGAAAATCTGAATGCCGGGCCAACATGAAACCTATCGCACTAACATTTAAAGGTGAAAGTCGCGATAAATATGCCGAGATGAGTGGATCATCTGCTAATCGCCTCGGTGAGCTTATGTTAGTACATGAATGTGTTATGGACGATCAGATAAGAATAAACCGCATAGCTGCTGATGATAATCCTAGCGCTCTGATGGCCATCTTACGAGACAGTATTGCTCTGCCAGCCTTAACCAAGGAGTTACTAATTGTTGAAGGTATAAAAATTGCCACACCGGATATGCATAACGTTGTGCGCACTATGCTCGGGTACACTACATAATCCGACTATTATCGCGTAAGACAAGATAAGGCTAAATAGCAATGACCCAAGAACACCCAGCCAGATCGCTAGAGCAGCAAACCACTTTTCTCAGTTCTTTGATTCAAACCGGGCCCCTCTATGAGTCTGCGTCTGGTCAGCTGGCCTGCGCAGAAATGCTTTCCGCTGAATTAACAGGCTTTGGTTGGGATGATGTGAACCTTCACTGTTATAGAGCTGGAGAGCTTGCAAACCATCCTAGTTATGTACCTGTCGCAAGTTTTGGAGAACAGTACGCTGCCGATGAATCACGCGTAAAAACCAACGTAATTGGTGTTATAGAAGCCGACAGCCCAGGCAAGACACTTATACTAAACGGTCACTATGATGTTGAGCCCATAGCAAACCCAGATAAATGGGATGCACCGTGGAATAGTGGTGAGGTTCGACAAGGTCGGGTGTGGGGTAGGGGAGCTGCCGATATGCTGGGAGGTCTGTCTTCACAACTTTATGTGGCTTCTCGATTTGCCCAAGATCGAAAGAGTTGGGCTGGACGTATTATCTTCAATGCGGTTGCCGACGAGGAAGTAGGAGGCAATGGCACTTTAGCCTCTTTGCTGGAGCTCAGAAGTGGTGGTCTACTTAACGGGCCGGACATTGCTTGTTTAATTGCTGAACCAAGCGATAGAGTTATTGGACTTGAGTCACTGGGCTTTCTGCATATGATTGTAAAGGCGCAAGGTGAAGCACGTCACATGGCGGGTGGGCAGTTAAGAGACAACGTACTTTATAAAATCCTTGAGGTCATAAATGACTTTGATAAGTCATTAGGTCAAGCCATTCGTACGGTTAACTCTGAGGCACAACACGCGCGACACACATTCGGAATTATTGGGGGTGGTACTGATGCGGCGACACCAATGGATAGTATTCAGGCAGAAGCTACAATTCTGTATCCTGTTGATACTCCAGCTGCTGAACTACAAAAAGAAATTGCAAGGTTACTTTTGCCCAGAGGAGTAGAGGTGTCTTTTTCTGATTTTAATTTTGCTGGGCAGCGCTCTCTAAGGGGGCCTTTGGTCAGGTCTCTAGATGTCACAAGACTCGACGATACGATCAGTTTGGGGATATTCCCCAGCCCGTGTGACGCTCGGTTATTTAGCGACTTTGGTATCAGAGAGGTCGTGACGTATGGTCCCGGTTCGCTTGCACAAGCACATGCAGCGAACGAGTTTATTGAGCTTGATGCTATTAGCTCTTACAACACGCATCTTGAGATGGCCATGGTCCAGTACTTAACGAAAGACCAGGGATGATAGACGCACGATTTCCACCGCAACCTACATCACTGGAAGTGAGCTTGTATAAATCGGATACAAGGGAAGGCCCTGATAGTAATAGGCCAACAACGGAGCTTCACCAGGTATTGTCTAGAGTTTTGGGTTTGGGAGACGACAGACAACTTCTTACTGGCAAATGTGCCTCCTCGCTCCTCAGGGCATACACATCTGGATTAACAGATCTCAGTCATGAAACTCTAAGTATTGCTGTACCGGCTTTTTCTTGCAAAAGCTTAGTAGACGCGACCATCGGTCCTGGTAGTCGTCCTGTCTTCTACGATGTCGATCATAGAGCAGAAGTCGTGAGTAGAGGTGTAGACTATGCAATTGCCAGAGGCTGTAAAATGTTTATCTGGCCTGCCTTTTTTGGTACTAGAAATAGAGATCAGCAATTAGTGGCTCGTTTGCATGAGGCTGGAATCCGAATTGTTTTTGATGAGGCACAAGCCAATCCGCTAGACGCCCACGACACGACGGACTTAGGTCCGGATGACATATTGCTTTACTCGTTTGGAAAAACTAAGATGGTTGCCGGCAACGGTGGAGGTGCTCTTGTCGCGGGCAAGGATGACTCTGTTGCAAGTCAGGTTAGTCGGAATATGGTGCTCGCTGAAGATCATACAGACTCTAACCTACAACTACCACGGGTGTCTAATACGCAACTGGCGTTCGACAGGCAGGATCTATTGCTCGAGAACCTCTCGCCCTCTGTATACTCAAACAGCGAGATAGACAACAGCTCTGCTTCACCTGCCATACAGTGGTTTACTGACTATCCGGCCGAATACCAAAAATCACACGCTGATAATTACGAGTTACTAAGCTGCGGTGTGCGAGATTTTTTAGGGTACGCGGCTATGAATCTGCTTACAAAGGTTCATGGAACGCCAAGTATCTGCGCAATTCAGTTAGACCCGAGGTCTAGGTATGATTGTATGTCACGGTTAGCAGAAGAAGGTATTCAAACCACTTGGTACTACTATCCAATTAGCCTATTATCGCGCTATCGTCACTTTGATGCTCAACCTTTGTTCGGTACACTTGACGTTGCTTCTTCAGTGGTCGTTCTGCCTTTTCAGTGGAAGCATGGGCGTGATGATATAGCCAAGGTGGTAGCCGCTTTGGAAAAAATAAAAGGTAATGGGTAACAGTATGTCTTTTGAGTTCACCAAAGTTGAAAAAAGCGAGTGGTCAAACCTTTTGGCGAACTCTGCCTACGCATCGGGCTTTCATGAGTATGACTGGAATGAGATGATAGCCGAACAGTTTGGAGGCCAATTTAGCTCTGTTGTTGCAAGCCAAGGATCACGTAAATGGCTGTTGCCTGTCTTTAGCTCGTTTCCATGGCTAGGCGATAGGGATGTTCAGCTTTCTGCTGTAGGGTATGGAGGACCAATTCCTGCTGAAACCCCAGACGAAGAAACAGAACTTTCGACTTCATTGAAGATCCTTGAAGATTTTAAAACAGCGCATGCTGCGACTGCGCTGCGGACCGTACTTTACCCGGCTGATTTTTGGAGTCAAGCCGAGATCCCAGATGATAGAGTGCAGTTGGCCTTAACTTGTATTGTTGATGTGGCTGAGGATCCTGAAACAATATTCAGCTCTGTTATAACAGGTAACGCCAGGACAGCTGTCCGTAAATCAGAAAAAAGCGGTGTTACTGTTCGTGAATTAAATATGGCAGACGAAGAGGAAGTCACAAGGACTCTAAGCCTACTGCACGAAACACAACGAACCGTAGGTAGTAGTTATCTGACAGAGGGCAAATACTTTTCAGCCTTAAATTCTCTACGTTCAGAACAAGTAGGCGTAGCTACCTATGTTGCGGAAGTTGACACAGCAATTGCCGCTATGACACTTTGTGTTTATAATCGGCGCGAGCTATTTCATTTACTCCACGGATGGGATCGGTCATATTCTTGGGCATGTGCCAACCAAGCACTTCAATGGCATATGATCAGCGAAGCTGCCAAACGAGGTGTAAGCACTTATAACATGGGTGAATCACACACGCCTGAACTTTTAGCAGCCAAGTTACGCTGGGGCGGTCGTTTAGTTGGTGTGCCTAAAATATCGCTAAGTGCTTAGAACGCGTGATGCCCACTGGATAATAGCTGGCCCACGATGACGTTGGTGGTAATCATCTTCCTGAACTTCAAAATTTATCGTACAGCGATCACCGGTTAGGTAAGCGATGTCGCGTAATGCATCTTCATAGTCGCTTTCGGGAAGGTCCCCTTCTTGAGGAAGAACACCTTCAGTGCACTGGCTTCCAGTTAGCGGATTATTGAGCCCTCTATTTGAAGCAAAGTGCCAGTGAACAATTTTATGCCTCTGAAGTGCCGTTGGGTTAAACAGCAAACCATCTTCACTCCGCGCAAATAATTCCGGTGGCAGTTGACCAAGCTGGAGCGCACGTAAATATTGCTCTGAGCTTTTTGCGTGACAAACATCCCATACGATTGTTAGCTCATTGGGTAAGTCTATAAAATCTTCTGTAGATGTAAATAAGGGATCCGTCTCCATGCCATGGTTACCAACAAGAGGCATATTTTCTATACCTAACCACGTGCTACTACTCGCATCACGATTTCGTACATCCGAGAGTATGTCCAGCACTCTGAAACGTTCACTGTCGGCCCTAAGCTGACGCCACGCTTCAACAGGTCTGACCCGGTTTGAATGAACAACTAGCCCGCGCAAGCCAACCTCGCTGGCACGATAATAACCCTCTGAAAGTCTGCTTCGAACAAAGCTGTCCTCAACGTAGTCACTGTCATCAACTGGAAAGTGAAACGTTACGTTTCTGTGCCCGTACATGGATGTGAGCTGATTAACATTTGCCCAAGTTTCGTTCCACGGTTCTGGTTCGAGCTGCGCCCTCGAGAAGAGGGCAACCTCAATACCTTGATTCCCGTATCGATCTGGTGAGGTAAACTCACTGGGGCGATTTCCGATGACAGAAAGAGAATAATTCATTGTGCAACTGTCTCTAGGACTGCGTCAATAACTCTTTCCTGCTGCTCTTGAGTAAGACTATGGTGCATGGGTAGACTCAAGGCTTCTTCGTAATATTTTTCCGTGTGCGCGAGACTAGGACCCTCAGGGCCCACAAACTCAGCATATAGTGGTTGTTGGTGCAGCGGTACATAGTGGACTTGAGTAAATATACCTCGTTTCCGTAGGCTATCGTAAACTTTATGTCTCTCTGCAAAACGCGCTACAAACAAATGATAGGCATGGTCGTGGTCAAGATCGTAGTTTGGTAGCACTACAGGCGTGTCCTTAAACGCAATTTCATACTGGGTGGCAATATCATATCGACGATCTAAATTAGCCTGAATCCGCGCTAACTGACTTGAACCGAGTGCAGCAGGTATTTCTGCCATTCTGAAATTAAACCCAAGCTCGCCTATTGAGTAATACCAGCCTTCAGCCAAAGCGCGTTCACCTGTTCGGCTTATGTTATGGTTACGGGCTGAACGTAATACCTCAGCGAGCTCAGAGCTCTGTGTTGTTAACATGCCACCTTCACCCGTGGATATATGTTTTGTTGGGTGAAATGAAAATGTGGTAATGTCAGCGTAGCGGCAAGAACCTACTTGAACTTCTTCATCAGTGTAGCGGCCCACCGCACCGAGTGCGTGTGCGGCATCATCGAGGAGCCATTTTTCATGTTCCTTGCATATTTCGAATAGTCTCTTACTGTCAAAAGGGTAGCCAGCAAAGTCAACTGCAATAACCCCGGAATATTTGTCGGGGTTATGCCTCAGCTTCTCCTCTACTGAGTCAATATCAAGCACTAATGTGTCAGGATCAATGTCTACAAATTCCAGCTGTGCTCCATTATGTAAGGCGGCGTTGGCGCTTGCTGCGAACGTTAGTGAGGGTACGATAACAGTTGTGCCTGGTTCTACTCCAAGGGCTGCTACAGCAAGGTGTAAGGCTGCAGTACCGCTCGAAACGCCGACTGCATTTTCTGCTCCCACGAATTGACAAAATTGGTCCTCAAACTTCTGTAACGCAGGGCCGTTCGTCAACATGCCTGACTCTAGTACAGCAGTAGCCGCTGCTATGTCTGCACGTACTATTTCTGCCTGAGCGTAGTAAATTGGGTCTGTCTCTGCCATCTGGCAATGCCTATTCGTTATGCTTGTAAATTAGCATCAATTTGCAATATTGGCAATTAGATGTATCCTGCGTGAAGGATTGGAAAGAATATTAGTGTATTATTTATTCTGTGCCTAACATGCGTAGTATAACAACACGACTATTGCCGCTATGCGCGATTAACTTTTTTCAAGGCCTAATCTTATGGTATGCCATTGAGAAATTATTTATGAAAAGTGTCGGTTTTAATGCTTTATCAACGACATTGTCTATTGCCGGGATGAACATAGTGATTCTTCTGTCCGAGGTGCCGTCAGGTATACTGGCGGATAGGTGGAGCCGAAAAAATGTTATGGTAAGCTCAATGTTTGTTCTTACGCTTGCAGCGGTGGTTTATTCAGTGGCAAATTCGCCGGCCATCTACCTGTTGGGTATCTTGCTTTATGGATTGCATTTGGCTTTATTCTCAGGCTTAAACGAAACAATCATATACGATAGTCTGTTGGAAATTAACAAGAAACGTACAGGCTATGAAAAGTGGTTTGGATACGCGCGTTTAGTTAACAGTGTTGCGCTTGTTCTAGGGTCCTTAGCGGGCGGATTGGTAGCTAAGCGTTATGGTCTTCACGGCGCATACTTACTGAGCTTACCAAGTTGTGTAGCAGGTGTAATTGTTGCAACTTTTATTAAAGAACCTGCTATACATAGCAAAAATCAGGCAACCTACTTGCTACACCATATTTCTCAGACTTTCCGGGTGGTATGGCGCAGGGATACTGTTGGGTGGGTTGTGCTCTCAGCGGTTTCTCTAGGTGCATTATTGATGTTCTTGCTAGAAGTTGATCAGCTGTGGCTGATTGCCTTGGCTTTACCACTTGTTTGGTATGGCCCCGTAAACGCGTTGCTGCTTATTGGTTATGGTCTCAGCGGTTCAGTAGCAAATAAGCTTGTGGAGCTACATCTTCGAGCAAAGCTAGTTGGCGCGCTGGGTGTGGTCGCTATGCTGCTACTGACAATAAATAACGTTCACTTGGTAATAATTGGACAAGCAGTAGGCATAACAATCTTCTCTTCTTTCCAGATTATCGCAAACGGAAGGTTGCATGACGCAGTGCCTTCTAGGTTCAGGGCTGGTGCAGCGTCGATGGTCAGTACTCTCACTACGATTATATTTTTGCCGCTGGCTTATATCTTTGGACACCTTGCGCAGTCGCATAATATTTCCATAGCAAGCTATTTACTTATTCCACTTGCGTTAGTCAGCTGTGTTAGTTTCTTTATACCTAGACGCATAAATGCCTAATGGGTTAAAGGTGGCGCACTACCCGTTAGGTGACACTTACGGCTTCCTCTTTTGACTTCAGTGCTGACTGTATACGCTTACCTAATGCATGGACGCAATCCGATCTGCTTCTAGAATACTAAGTGTTTGATTTGATCCAAGTTTATGCCGGATAACTCATAGACATAGGTGGTGGGTTTGCTGGTTCTGCGAGTGTATGAGATGTCCAGCTTCTTGAGGTATTTCTGCACGGTTGCTTCGTTTTTGGCCTCGATTTCGACGTACGGTTTGATCTGTGGCCACTCATCAATTGCTACCTCAACTTCGGTGTTGCTGTACAAAAGGCGGTGATTTTCTTGGTAGCTTGTCGCTTTATAGCCTAACGCTTCAAGCAACTCATGGCAGACTTCAAAGCGGCTTACCTCTATTTCTTGCTCCTGCACGCCATCTACGCTGTCAGCGATGAACTGTTTGCGCGTTAGGGTCGTCGTAGTGCCATCAGTGCGCAAGCGCAGCCAGGCGCCGTTTTGACCAGGCAAATCATAGACGTAACGACGGAACTGAAGCTGCGTTGGCGAAGCAAAACCTAATTCAGCTAGCTTCTCCATAACCTCGTCTTTATTCACATCGAGCAGCTTAATCTCATACTCTGTTGTCATACGGCTACTATAGCACCACGAGGTGGCTTTAGGCGCCGGCTAACAGATTATTAGCCACTGCGAGTACTTCGCCTGGGGTTTTGTGGGCTTTGATTATGTACTGATCGTAGCCTAGCTGGTGCAGTCGTTCGGGAGCACGCTGTTTATCCATGTTGCTCAAGATCAGGACTTTCATTTTCTGCCCCCAATCATATTTACGAAGGATCTCCAGTATCTGATCACCTCGAAACCACGGTAGATGGAGGTCTAGCAGGAGCAGATCGGGGCGTAAATCCATGGCCAGTTCCAGACCTTTTTTGCCGTCAGGTGCGGCAGGCAACTCAATACCAGCAGAGGCGAACTTTAAGCGGTACATGTTGCGTATCGCTGCGTCGTCCTCCACCAATAACACCTTACGTTTTGCTGTCTGTTTTTGGGACACCAAGAGATGATACCGAATCTCGGGCGCTGCTCAAAATCTAAATTTACAACGCAAATGTGTACACTTTTTTCAAAGCTATCTGAGAATTTCCTGAACGATTTCCAAGATCTGAGAGGGTGTATGATGTGCTTTTACTACATACCGATCTACGTTTAGGAAACGAAGTCGCATAGGTGCTTCGTCTTTGCTGATGTTGGTTAATATCACCACTCGTATATCACTCGCCCAGTCATGGGTACGGAGCTTCTCAAGCATTTCGTCACCGCTCATTACCGGCATGCGGATATCCAGAAGAATCAGATCAGGTTTGAATTCCTGACAGAGTTTTAGGCCTTCTTCGCCGTTGTTTGCACTCCGTACCTCGTATCCAGATGCACCAAACTTGAAGCAATACATCTCACGGATTGCTGGGTCGTCTTCTACAACAGCGATTTTAAATGTCATTGACTATATGCTACGCAAAAGCTCTAAAATGGACAACAGAAAATAACCCGTTGACTTTCTAAAGAGGTTGTGTTAAAATTCGTACAGTTCTTTAGTAAATCAGTTTCGACGTGCACGCCATACGGTTTGCACGTCGTTTTTTAATGTAAGGGATACCATGATTATTAAATTAGCCTCAGGTGTAGGTACTGGACCAACAAAACTAGGCGCGTTTGATGCAGCGCTAAACGATGCTGGCGTTGCTAACTATAATTTGATCCGTCTTAGCTCTGTTATCCCGCCAAAAACTAAAATAGAGCAATCAGAAAGAGCACTGAATGACTTGCCGGGCGATTGGGGCGATAGGCTCTATGTTGTAATGGCAGAGATGCGCGTTGACACTCCTAATGAAGAGGCCTGGGCTGGCATTGGTTGGGTTCAGGACAAAGAATCGGGCAGGGGTTTGTTTGTAGAACACGAAGGCTATAGTGAGGAAACGGTTCGTCGAGATATTCGTCAAAGCCTTGAGGCGCTTATGGCTACTAGAAACGTCAACTATGGCGAGATTAAAATGCAGGTTGTAGGTAAAGTCTGCACCCATCATCCAGTTTGCGCGATGGTTGTTGCGGTTTATCAGTCAAGCGATTGGCTTAATAATGCTTCGACAATAGGGGAGGAATAGGGATAGACCCATGGCAGAAGTTATACACGGTCCATCAATGGATATTAATGCAGGCCCTACTGGGATTGGCCAGCGGGCAAAGTTGGTCGTTGAAGCGGCTATCATTGGAGCAGAAGTTAGCCCACTCAACGAAGCCATTAGGTATGGCGCTCTGGGAGCGTCTATAGCAGCCGGCTTAGATCCTATTATATCAACGGCGGTTATTGGGGCTGCTACATTAGCGGTTGAAGCTCCAGCGGCGCTAGCAGCGGCAGATGCTTTACAGAGCCCAGCTATGAAGCGCGCTGTTGATAAGGTCAACGATCGATTGGAGCGAATTGGTGTTTCTCCAGATGCAAAACTAAATATATTGGCTCGTGCAGGAATCGCCTGGTTAGGCGGGTCAGCTATATCGGTTATATTACGACACAGAGAAGCGCCTGAGAGGACTTACGAAGAAGACAAAAAGTATGGGCTTAGGGCTGCTACTACATTAGCGGGTGTGTCGGCTGTTCAAGGGTATCTTATCTCTAAGGGTATCGAACACCCTAGCTTTACATCTATCGGTGAGTTGACAGTAGCTCTTGGCGGAATGTTAGGCTTCACCAAGTTCATCAAGAAGAAATTAAATGGATCTGGCGAAACACTAAACGCTGACGTGAAGCGTGCCAAATTCTACGAGGAGTTCATTGAACAAGCGACGAGAGGTCCACAACGTGAAGGGCTGGACGGCGACCCCATTCTCGATGCCATTAACGACCCTAAGACAGTGTTTACAATTGTTAGCGTAAATGACAAGTCAGAAGAAGTCCCGGCTATTGTACCAATAGAGTATGCTAAATGGTACAATCCGGAGTTTTATAGTGATTATGAAGAACAGGACGGAAATGGACTATTCTACCTTGCTGTCCCGCACGACAAGTTGCAAGAGGACCCAGGTGAGTTAATTGCCAGATTTAAAGAACAGCATGGGGGTGGCATTATTTTTTATGACTATCTTGATTCTGATGTGCGGTCAAATACGTTGATCTTTGATAATCTGCCAGACAGCATTACTCTTGCCCAAATTGAAAAAGGCAATGGGAAAACTCTGGATGCATCCCTGGAGTTATTGGCCGCCCCTGTTGAGATCGTTGATGCTGTAGACACGCAACAACAAGCCGGCGGCAAATACATGCAAGACTTACAGAATATCGTTGATAGGCACCCTGAGTATCGTGATCGCTCCCAGAAGGTTCGTATTCTTGATAAACCGGTCAGCGACTTGGATTTCGAAGATCTTTGGTCCTTCTACCCAGAAGTTTTTAAGAAGCACAATGCTGACCACCCGTTGCTCCAGAGTTTCGATGAGCATGAGTTCAGAGAAATGTTGAATTCTTCGGAAACAATCTGGGCCGTAGCGGCAAACGATGCCGGCAGAATAATCAGCGCTACTTTTATTGCACAGCTCGAGGAGTGCGATTGGCTACGCCCTAACTTCTACAAAGAAAATTACCCAGAACACTACCAAAATGGTGCAATTATCCACATCCCAACAATAGTAACCCGACCCGAGTACAGAAGAGAGGGGTCTGTGGTTGATGCGCTAGAAATTCTTGCATCTGTGATTCGAGAAAAGGGATCGCCGTTTTTGGTCTTGGGAGAAAGTACGGACGCAACACGAGAAGTTGTCCCCTTAATTGCTGACGCATTTTTTAACGATCCGCGCACAGGTATGAAAACCAATGGCATGAAGCCTATCGCAATGTATAGATACGGAGCACTAAAAGTATCCTAGTTATTTAGTAAGTGAGTATTTTCTTAACATGAGGTCGGGTCTAAGGTGCTGTTTGTAATACCTCAAACCTGGTTGCCCTAGGTCTTGCTCGAAGTTAACGTATTCACATCCGTGATCTTTGGCGAACTGGGCAATCTGAAAAAACAAATAATTAGCAAGCCCCTCAAATAATTTATTTGATTTGAAAAAATGTATGAGAAGGGTCTTGGGCGTACACTTTACAATTTCGCAGAAAGCATAGGCTTCTACCTTACTATCAATAGTTACAGAAAAATAATGTTGTCTGGGCAGGCGCGAAGATGCATCAAGAAATCTATTGATCGCCATGGGTTCCCTTGCATTTTTTATATCGCCCCACTTAATCCACAATGTTCGGTAGTTTTCGCGCTCGTTTTCCGATAGTTCACTTTTTACCGTCACTCCCATATTGTGTTCATGGCTTTTTCTCTTAAATATCGAAATTTTTCTTCTATGCCAAGAGTATTCAGGCCCCACCATTTCAAGTTGCCTGTCAGGTGAGTACAAATAATCGTCCTGATCTTCATTTGAAGAGAAAGGCAGGGTAGTGTTTTTGTCCTTAGAGCCGGTTATTACGCTTTCCGGAAGTACATCTATAATGCAGGAAGAGTCGACGCTGCAAATATTTTGCAGGGATGCTAGTAAAATGTCGGACTGTGCGGCTCTACAGAGTCCAGTTACTATCCATTTGCCATCCTCTAAGTAGTCCTCGAAATATAGTATCAGCTGACTGTTTTTTAAACTGAATAGCGTTTTTTTGGACCAACTTAGCAGACTTACGAAATTTAAGTCAGAGTAGCATGCAAAACTATTCGTGAATTCGTAATAACGATCCAGATCGCTTAAGCTTAATTCTTCTAAATCGAGCATTACAGGTATAATACTAAGAGACAAACGTTATTCATAGAAGAATGAACATTTAAACGACAAATGTATAAACATATTATCTATTCAACCTGTTTGGTTCTTCTTATATTCATGTTTCTATTGCTTATTCAAAGCCTTCGCAAGAAGAAACAGAGCACTACGCGAAGTTTTGCAGCTACGACCGGGGCGACTGCAGTGTGGATTAGCTTGCTCTGGGTCGCGGATACTACCTCAAGCAGCATATTGGCCAAAATGTGCGTCAATCTGGCAATTCCTTGCGTATCCATTCTCACTTCACTTTTTTTACTGTTTGCTCTCGACTATCCCAACCAGCATATTAAGAAGCGAAAAGTACTGATAGGCCTGTTGACTCTACTTAATATTATCATTCTGATTTTCGCGGTTCTAGGAAAAATTATTCTATCCGTCAGCTTGTCTAGATATGGTGCATCTATAGAGAAATCCTCAAACCTCTATATTGTCCACCAGGTTCAAGCAGATTTGTCAATTATTCTCGGGCTTGTAGTACTCAATCTCAAGAAGCGCAACCTTGACGTAATTGAGAAAACGCGCATAAGTATTATGACACTCGGCGTCTTTGTCGCTCTAGGCGCAAATATAATATCAGGAACCGTTGTAACGTATATTGATGGTTTTCAGTGGTTCAACATAGTTGCCACGGCGTCTGTCGTGTTCTTTGTGGCTAGTATTGGATACACCATCCTACGCTATAAGCTTTTTGATGTAAAACTCATAATTGCTCGGGCGGTCGCTTATTTGCTGACCCTGGCTACTGTTGCAAGCTTCTACTCGCTCTTTATATTTATATTTCTGGCCAATATTTTGGGCGCTGACAAAGTTTCAGTTGCGCAACGATCCACATACTCTATCTTGGCTGTTCTGTTTGGTTTTAGTCTTCCCCCGCTTAAGAAGTTCTTTGATAAGCTAACCAATGCACTATTCTATAAAGACGCCTATGACGCGCAGGCGTTTCTTGATCAACTCAACAAAATACTGGTAGGCAACATTGACCTACAGCCTCTACTGCGGCAATGTGCCGAGCATATCGAGGCGACTCTCAAAGCGGAATACTGCCTATTTGCTATCCGTGAAACCGAGAGTACGCCCAGGCGGATTATCGGCACAAGGTCACGCTCTTTCACAGAAGCAGATATTACGCAGACGATCCATGAAACGCCCCATATCCACCAAAAAGTTATTGTGGTAGATGAGTTGGAAGAGGGTCACGTACAGCTCAAGAAAACTTTGGCCAAAAACGATATCGTCATTTTGGCGCGCCTGATTTCGAACACGAACCAAAAGCAAGGTCAGGGCTACATTCTACTTGGGGCGAAGAAGAGTGGTAACCCCTATAACAAACAAGATCTGCAGGTGCTCGAGATCGTAGTGAACGAGTTGGTGATTGCCATCCAAAACGCTATGCGGTTCGAAGAAATCCAGGCCTTCAACGTAACCTTGCAGGAAAAGGTCAACGAGGCGACCCGCCAGTTGCGCAGAACCAACGAGAAGCTAAAGGCGTTGGATGAAACGAAGGACGAGTTCATTAGCATGGCTTCACACCAGTTACGCACACCGCTGACATCTGTTAAAGGCTATGTTAGCATGGTGATCGAAGGTGACGCTGGAAAGATCAGTAAACAGCAGCACGAGCTCCTTGGACAGGCTTTTGCCAGTAGCCAGCGCATGGTCTACTTGATTGCAGATCTCTTGAACGTATCTCGCTTGCGAACCGGTAAGTTCGTGATTGAGGACAAACCGACGCGCCTGGCTGACGTGATAGAGACCGAGCTGAGTCAGCTTGAAGAAGCAGCAAAGAGCAAGCAGCAAACGCTTACATATAAGAAGCCTAAGGACTTCCCGACGCTTATGCTGGATGAGACCAAGATACGCCAAGTTATTATGAACTTTACCGACAACGCGCTGTATTACACGCCTGCAGGTGGTAATATTACGGTTTCGCTGGAGGATAAAGGGTCTACCATAGAGTTTAAGGTGGTTGATGACGGTATCGGCGTACCAAAAGCTGAGCAACATCATATGTTTACCAAGTTCTATCGTGCCGGAAACGCGCGCAAGGCACGACCAGACGGTACCGGCCTGGGTCTGTTTATGGCTAAAAAGGTCATTGTGGCCGAAGGTGGTGCAGTAATCTTCGAAAGCCAAGAAGGCAAGGGCAGTACCTTTGGTTTCAGCTTTCCAAAGAATAAGCTGAAAGTACCGGCTAAGCTCGAAAAAACTGCCACAAGTCCCGATGATTTGACACTGTAAATAGTCAATTTTCTTACAAATCGTAGTGCAACGTAATTCATTGCTGACTGAAAGCGCTTGTGTTAAACATAGTAATATTGCATAAGGTATTGACAATATTTTACGCTTGTGGTAAAGTTAAGCATATTCACGAGGTGTGGATGTTTCAGGAAACAAACTAATTGGCGGAGTGAAAACTTCGTTGGGAGGAGATCACTTTTATGACTCATGGAATGGAAGCTGTTACGGCACCTGTAGTTGACCCTTCTGTAACTGCAGCTGCTATTGACCCAAGCTCGCAACGAGCTAACTTTCGCACCCGAGTTCGTGGTGCAATTGGTACAGTAGTCGCCTTTGGTGCATTGGCACTGGCAGCGGCTGGCTGTTTCGGTGGGAATGGACTCAGCGCTGACGAAGAAGCGCGTTTGGCTTCTTCAAGTCAAGCTAGCACCACTGAGCTTGTTACTACCACCACTGAATCTAAAGTTGATGTGGAAGTTTGCCCCGACGGTATGTTCCCAAACGGTCCTTGGGAAGCTTCTGACTCAGCAAAGACAGACACACCTGATGCTCTTCATTGGTCACCGGCTCGTGGCGATAAACTAGATAGCCATGACAAGCTGATGCGTTTCTTTTTCTCGACCGACCAAACAGCTTGCCGTAGTGCTGCTACTCTTGGAACGCTGCAGTATCTCGGAGCTTACTTAAATGGCTTCGGTGATCTTACCGAGCGACATTTGGACACTAGTGTCTCACTACAAGACATGGTTGATCACTTAACTAAAGCCGACAAAAAAGTACAAGAGCGAGCCGCAGACTACACTGCAGAAATGCTCAGCACTGCCGAGCTTAACAAAGAGCCGCTTAACGGCCGTTGGGTCCGATTTGTTAAGAAAGAAGCTCGTGACGAGCAAGGCAACATTACTGGAATGACTGTTATGACCCAACCAATTGATTTGGCAGGATTAGGTGGAATTCCCGAAGGTACTGTGTGGCTTATGACTGGTGCTATTAAAGATGACAGTGGTGACACTGGTGGTATTAATCACCAGATAGCTATTACACAGAGTGGTGAAATTTTGGCTACTGAAAGTGTCAGTCCTCAGACCCTTGAGGCTACAACAACAACGAGCACCACTACTACGACAGCTCCGGCAGGCCATAAACCGAACAAGCACGGGACAAGGCCAAAAAGGTCAGGCAACACCCCAAGCGGTTCTCGCACAAGTACAGATACTGTACCCGCAAACAACGGGACAACTGGTCCAGGTAATGGTACGGGTACGGGCAGTCCAAGTGGTAGTGGCCCCGGAGGCCCAGGAACTGGTCCAACCGGTCCGGGAACCCCTGGTGGTGGCGAGACAACGCCTCCAACCACTGCTGCACCTCACAAGGGTTCTGAAGTAACCATCCCAGGTTCGCCAAACTAAGGTCAAGGAAAGGATAAGGAGATAGAATAATGAAGATTCGAAATGCAATTAAAGGACTTGTCCCAGTCTTGACTGGCTTGTTCGTCGGGGCGGTCATGAGCGGTCACGCGTATGCCATCCCTTACAGTGGTGACAGCACCCCAGCTGCACCAAGCCCAGCGTTTAACGTCTTTACGGGCGTTCCATCAGAAGGTAACGAGTCTGACTTCTTCCGCGGTAAGGTAGAAGGCGACACCAATCCATCTGTGGACGCAGTAAAAAGCACGTGTGAGACCGGTAAGCGATTTACCCTCCGTGTCTATGTACACAACGGTGCTGACCAAGCTAAAAACGACAACGGTAGTGGCCCAAGCGTCGCTAAAGATGTCAAAGTTAAAGTAGACCTCAAGAATGCGGCTGCTGCAAGCAGCTTCAACCCAAGTGCTACCATCAGCGCCAGCAATGCGGCAAGCATTTCTGACGGCATGAGCATCACTTGTAACGACGGTAAAACCGTTAACCTGAACTACGTTATGGGCTCTGCAAAACAGTTTACTCGAACGGGAACTCGCGGAATCAGCGACGACCTAGTTAAGGGCGGTGCAGCTGTCGGAACTGACGCTAACGACGGGAACGTCTGGGGTTGTTGGGAACAACGTGTCTATGTAACCTTTACGGTTGAAGTTAAAGAAGTGCCAAAAGAAGTTCCAAGCAACGCAGTATGTGTTGTTGATGACAAGGCCTTCAAGATTGACGACCGCAAAGTAACCATCACCGTTGACGCTCAAACCGAGAACGCAACCAAGACTGGTAAGTACGAGATCAACTGGGGCGATGGTAGTGCAGTAAGCACCAAGCAAACTGACAGCCACACCTACGCTAAGGATGGTACGTATACAATCAAGGCTCGTGTAGAAGTAAAGCTGGCTAACGGCAAGACAATGTGGGTCGAAGGCGGTACATGTACTCGCCAGGTTACCTTCAAGCCTGGTCAAACTCCAGTAACCCCTCCGGTTACTCCTCCAGCGACACCTTCAAACGGTAAGTTGGTTAACACTGGCCCTGGCGATGTAGCAGGTATCTTTACGGGTGTTAGCGCCTTTGGTGCTGCCGCTCACAACCTGATTACTCGACGCCGTCGTCAGTAAGCCCAAGCTGTGACTAGCAAAAGAGACCCTATCAAAGGGTCTCTTTTTTATCTCTCGTACGTTTTTGTTACTTCATATCGTCGTAAGAAACGAGCCCAGCATTAAAGATATTAATCTTCCATTTCCCGTCTTCTTTTACCGCCTGGACAAGTACTGGGGTTTTCTCGGTTTTGGAGTCTGTGTATGTAATGTCGCCAAGTAGCAACCATTTTTCTAATACCTTTTTGGCACCTTTAACTTCAAAAGACTCTTTGTATGGCTTTTCTCTTTTTTGAGTGCTCGAAGATTCACTGCTCGATATGCCGAGAACCTGACTTTGCGTATCTGCCAATGACTGAGACGCTAACGATTTCATCTTTTTCTGATCATTGTTCGATTGTGCCGCAAAGTATGCAGAAGCTAGTCGTTTTACCTGGGCAGCTTCAGAGTAGTACAGGCTATATCCCAGTACGGCACCAGTACCGAAGATGACAATTGCTACAAAACTAATGACTAGTTTTTTTGACGGGCTTAACCTGTTTTGTGTCTGCGTGTTATAACTCACGCCGTTCATTAATTTGCTCATTATTGTCCTTTCCATGATCCTTCTTTTGCTAACTTGGATGCGGTTAGCGGGGGTCTCATAGTATTATTCACGGTGTCGGCTTTAAGGTGCAGAAAAGGTGCACTCACTTTTCCTCCCTTAGAATAGTTTAAGCATCTACCGAGGGGTATTGGACTGTTGAAGCCCTCACTGTTATATCTTAGATAGGTCCACCACCAATCTTGATTATTTGAACCGAGCTTTGGATAAATGTAAATCGGACAAGTGTACTTTTTCCCTTCTGCCATAACCATAGAATTTGTATTAAATACTGGAGCGGGATCATCAGAATTCAAATCAATGTAAGCTAAGAACGTGTTATTTGTATAATTATTCTCAATCCAACTTGGGCTGCCATTCTCGAGATTTGCGAAGGTTTGCAAGAGCGCATTTACCTGTTGCTGCCTTTGAGCTTCTTGTTGTCTTTGAGCTTCAGCCTGTTGGCGAGCGACTTCCTCTTTCTGTGAACGAAGTTGATCGGTGAAAGCTTTTACGTCATTTTTATACTTAACTTCGGCAGCATTTTTTATTGCCGCCCAGATTTTGTCGCTTACGACACCGTTATCTGGCCAGTTGTAAGCTCCGCGTGGAATTCCGTTGAGCGAACCGCGAACATTAATCAAGTAATGCAGAGCGTCGTTTGTAGCGCTACCAAACAGCGGGTTGGTTGCACTGAGAGTGTGGTCTTTATCCGGATTGGCGCCAGAACTCGTCTCGCCGAGCGACAGCAACCAGAAATTCAAGGTTTTTACGCAGTCGTTATTGGACCCTTTGCGAAGTTGGGCGGTGGCACAGTCAATAATTTCACCCTTAGAATCTTTAGCGCTAACGCCTGGCACCGGCTTAGGAGCAGATGGTGCACCGGCTTGGGTGCCTTTTGGCACAGTTTTTGTTGGTGTAGGTGGGTTAGTGACTGGCTTTTGCTTTTCTTGTACCCAATACACCAATCTATCCCAAATTTCGGGGGTAACCTTCTGCTGATAACCACCAGCATTAGAATAGAAGCCACTTAACCCATTGAAGTTCTTTAGTTGTGTATTAAGGGTGCCATCAAATCCGTTATTGTTTGTGTCTAGCTTGGCGCTTGGGTTTATGGTATTAACCATTGCCTTCAGCACTTTGACACAATCGCCAGTGCTGAAAGGTGTGAGGTTTTGGTTGCGACAATCAACGGTGGGCTGTGGACTCGTACCAGGGTTTGTAGAAGGTGGTGGGGTTGATGGTGGGGTATAGCCGGGAGGAAAAGCATAAAACTTAACACCCTGATCTTGCCAGCCGATTTTTATCAGGTTCGCTTTTGTCGTCAGATCGGTTACATAGAAAAAATTAGAAAGGCTAGGGAAGTTTAAACGATAGACAGGGACGGTTCCAGCGGCTTGATGATCATAAACAAAGAAAGGTGTGCCTTCCCATTTAAAGCCAAACGCTTGGTAATTAATGACTTCTTGTTGATTGGTTGTCCAGATATGACGACCCGTAGGACTGGATAGGCGGGCAACAGCTACTGTGCCTTCAACCTGGCTAGTCCATGCTTTGAATGGCACACCATTATCGTTCCACCCCGACAATGAAGCGGCTTCATTATCATCATGCGTTAGTATTAAGTCTGTATTGTAATATTCGTGGACATCGCAGAGATTGCCGCTCACACAGCCGGTAGCAGCGTTGGCAAAGAACAAGAAGTAACTGCCAACGGCGGCAATAAGCGCCGTGCTAAGAAAGCCAAAGCGAAATCGCCTATTACTTGATTTACTCTGCAAAGAACGTGACTTCTTGGTGCCAAAGAGCCCTGAACGTTTTTTCTTGGTGGCCATAGTAACCTTTTTGTTTTAATAATTCTGAGCACAAGTATGCGTAAGGATTATGAGACTGTCAAGCAGGCTGTGGATAAAACACTAGCGCAAAAGTCAAATGTGTGCTATGGTTAAAGTAACTTGAGTAATCGTGACTGACCGCTCGAACTAAACTCCCGAACGGGAGTTTCTTTTTTTACCCCTGTTGTGGTACAATAAATTGCCAATTCTTGACCCATAAAGGGAAAAGAACAGCCGGACAAGCTGTGCTAGTTTTTTGCCCGCGCGATGAGAAAACCGTAGATTTATCTCATTATGGCCTCATCTTCTAACGGTTAGGAAACCGGGTTTTCATCCCGGCAATCGGGGTTCGATTCCCCGTGAGGTCACCATAAGGGAATTATTAGCTCTAAGGAGCGCAAATATCGGATTCACCCCTGTAAAAAGGGGTGTTTTTTGTGTTCCAGAATTTATATCATCGTAACTGGGTGCTTTATCGAATAACGCGGCGAAAAACAGTGCTTTTTTAACCGGATCAATCTGTTTTAGTAATAATTCGTCGAGGTGTTCGACAAAATATTTGACGCGCGCCAGGACTCGGTCAATCGGAACGGGTTTCTTAGCCTCTAGTTCCACTTTCCGAGCCTCAAGCTCATTAACTTGCTGTTCGATCCTCATAAGATCCTCCTCCATGAATTTAATTGCTGTACTGCTCGAAAGCATTCTAAGTTTGTCTAACGCCAGTGTTGCTTGGCCTTGCAAGTCAGAAACCTTGGCATCAATTGATTCAATTTGCATCTTGTATGATGCATTGGACTTCTCCCAAGATGCTTCAATGATCTTAAACAAGGCATCAAGCTTATCCGGTGCGATAGTTAAACCAGAAACAAACTCTGCAACCCTAGTTTCTAAATCTTCTTTAGTCACTCTGAAGTAGTGGCCACGCTTATTGCAGTGATATGCCGGATAGTATTTGCCGCTCTTGCCCCGTGAGGCGCTACCTAGCAGCGGTTTGTTACATTGTGGGCACATAATTACCTTTCGGTATGCAAAGTCGCCGTTTCGACGACCCTTGTTTGCTAGATGTTCTGGAGGCGCCTTGTCGAATACGTAGACTTTGTTATTTACACCCTCTACAATAGTTCGTTTGCCACCGTTCGCTTTATTAAACGCATCTATAGACACCAAACCCTTAAAGACACACTTAACCGGTTCGTTGTTAGTCCACTTTTCCATGTTCACACCTGCATAAATAGGATTACGGACTAACCGCCATAAGTGCTTGGATGTCAGTTTTGTGCCACCTACTTTTTTAACAACTTTGCTCGTATCAGTCTTGCTACGTATGTATTTAATGCGACCCTGATATCCGCTCTCATTGAGCATCATGGCTATTTGGCCATCGCTATATTTGCCAAGTGCTCGGAGCTCAAACATACGGATTATAAACTTAGATTCTTCAGGGTGAGGGACAAGGATTGTTCGTTTACCGTTTTGAGTGTCTATTTTTTCACTCATAAATCCAAAGGGCGCTTGTCGCATCCAGTAACCCATTTGGGTGTAGCGGATTTCGGCACCGATCATACGACTCATAATATCTCGAAGTTCGTCTTTGGATCGTTCAGCTTCAAGAATCTCGGACTTTTTACTAGGCGAGTACACACTCCACTTATACTCGAAGCCGAGGTGATCAAGTGTATTAACTGTCTGTGAACTTATTACACCGTAGATGTCTATGAGACGAACATTGTTTGCCTCTAACTGGTTTTTAAGAAGGTCATACGACAGTGAACCACCCCGGGTAAATCGATCGATCGACTTAATGATAAATAAATCTATTCCATTCTTTGGATCTATGCAGTAATCGATAGCTTCTTGCATTGGTTGCTGTTCCTTACTTGCTGACTCTAGGAATACAAAGAACTTTTTAATTGTGATGCCTTTATTCTCGGCAAATCGCTCAGCTTGTTCTTTTTGGGCTTCTGGGGAATCACCATCAGTACCTTGCTTTGTAGTCGATACACGAATAGCGACAACAGCATTCGTGCCTTTTACACTGTCTTGCATCGTTTCTTCCTCCGCCTGGTATTAAACTCAGACACTACAAGCTCATACAAAAGATCAGCCACCACCCGCAATTTGTCTGGCTCTGAAAGTTTACAGCCTTCTGGTTGCTTATCTATGTTCTTTGAACCCTTGATTCTCCCCATATTCACCCTCTGAGATACTATCCTTATATAAGATAGTATACTATACGTAATATGGATAGTTCAATACTATTGTGACTGTATTATTATCAACAATATATAAAACTACGGTGTTTTATATAAACTCATGCATTAACAGATTAAAAATCAGTATTTATTCCTCCTTCTATTATATATAATATAAAGATCTTAGAGAATATAGGTGAGAGAAACGCCACGAGAAGTACGAGCCAAAGCCATGCCAAGAAAATCACAGTTCAATACCCTCAATGATAAACAGATACATTTGTTAAAACTTACATACAAATTTCGCTTTGTCACAGCTCCATTACTAGCCAAGTACAAAGACTTAAAGAGTCGGAGTTCAATGTATACGACATTAGAGCGTTTAGCTGAGCAAGAGTACCTAGGTAAGTACAAATCAAAAAACGAGGGTTTCCAAAATAAAGGCACTCGTTACTACCTCACCACAAAAGGACTCAGTTATCTCTCCTCAAACCACGGCATTGGCGCCCATATGGCAAAAGCTATCGGCGGCAACCGAAACGTCACTGAACGCTTCAAAGACCAGCACATTGCCGACTTACGCCTCTACCTTCAAATTGAAGACACTTATCCAGATCAATTTGAAATCTACACCCGTACAGAAATTGCTGGCCAAAAGCACTTCCCAAACCCACTACCAGACTTGTATCTAAAACGACTTAAAAGTATAGAAGAAAAACCGGATGATTATTTCCTATTCGATCTAACAAGTAAACCACTCTATGAATTCAAGAAAGATTTCCCAAAACTTATAGAGCACTTTGACTCAGAAATCTGGGAAAAGAAGACTGGACGACCCTATCCAGGTATCTTATTTATATGCGCTGATTCAAAGCAAGAATTTGGAGTAAATAAATATGTTATTTCAATGCTCGAAAATGCCGGTATTGATGAACTTGTTATTAAGATATCAACTTCACTTGGCATTTTGAAAAAATGACAAGTCACCTTGTCGCTTGCGACGAGGTTTTGGTCTGAGGGTAGACGAATTAATTCCGCCTACCCGTTTACTTCATGCTACCTCGTATGAGATACGAATGGTTTCTGGACCTGCTTTTATCTTTCGAATGGTTTCTGGACCTATATCACTGAGTTTGGCAACATGTGTACCGCCACATGGCACGCCGAAGTCACCATACAAGACAACGCGACTGGGTTTATCTTTTGGTAGATATTCGGGTACGTGTCGACAAAGTTTGGCCATCTCATCTTTCGAGACGAATTGAATAGTAGTTTCAATCCCACGCCCCTGGATTTCAGAGATTTTATCTGACAGCTTCTTGATGACCGCTTCTTTCTCCTCGTCACCCAGACTGCCGGTATATTCGACGTACGACCCCTGTGGGAAGTGGTAACCTTTACCAGGAATCCAGTCGTATCCCAACTCGTTAACAGCCATATCCAAAAGATGGCCGCCAGAATGGACGCGAGTGTTCAGTTCCCGTCGCTCTCGATCGACAACACATTTAATATCCTCGCCTTGCATGAACGGGTGTCCCTCAAAGTGGCCGATGTGATGAACTAGGCCGTCGACAAAGCGTACTTCTTCCACGATGAATTTTGTAGAACCAGATGTAATCGTCCCAGTATCGTACGGCTGGCCTCCACCTTGCGGGTAGAAGACTGTCTGATCCAAGTAGACGATAGTCTTGCCGTCCTTCTGTTCAATATTTTCTATGTATGCATCGCATTCAAGCTGCTGCATATCTTCCATGTAAAGTAATTTAGTTGTATCCATAATATTCCTCATTTCAAATTTAATAGTTGCCGGCTAGGCCGGCTATTGCTTAAACGATAGGGGAATATTTAGAAACCTTTGAATGTCATAGTCATATACATATTATACCTTGTTTATAGATAGCCGCCACTACCCTTGTTGATCTGCGGATAGATGCGTTCGTAGATATCGTTAGCTTGTTGGCTTGTTAGTGACTTCTCTAAATGGCGCAATGTAATGCGTACCAGGACGTTCTTCTGGTCGGGTTTAATCCCAAGCTTCTGCCGAGCAATCTCGGGTAGTTCACCGTAAGTTGTCTCACTGAGAATTTCAACTTCTTCCAACGCCGCGGCATCTTTAGCCATAGCCGCAACGATATCCTGACTAATGTCTTCTTCTACGTAGCTAGCAGGTACAGAATACGACATATCACGTTGTACAGCTGGCTGGTTAGAAACTTCATGGTAGGGTGCCAGGTCTTTCATCTGTGATGCAATCTTTGGATTTGTTGAACGCAAATAGCGAATGTCTGGGATAGCTTTAAGAGTCATGACCAACCGGTCAAGCCCAAAGCCAGATGCCCAGCCAGAATAAACTTCTGGGTCGAGTCCGGCATTAACTAGAATTTGGTCGGCGATAAGCCCGCACTCCAGTATTTCTATATCTCGGTCTCCCTGGACGGCATTTACTTCCATACCTTCCTTGGTGTAAGGGTGTGGCATATCTACGATCCGCAGCTTCCAACCGGGTGCCGCCACATCGGCTAAGCCTTTGACTACGTCCCGCAAATCTTGACGTACGATTCGTTGATTTTTGGTCACCCGCCAGATGCCTAGCATATGGATTGATGACAGATGTTTTTTATCGGTAACATCTCTGCGATGTACTAGGGATGGGGTCAGAATGATTACATCATCCCAATCCTTCCGTTTGGCTAGATCACGTAAAATGCCAGGAATATGCGCTGTATCATGCGTTCGTAACATGCGTGTCTTATCGACGTAATGCGTGTACGTGGACGAGCGGCTTATGTTATCCTTGGCGATCAACAGATCATCGTAGTTTTCTTTGACCGTCACGATCGGGTTGCCACGATAGACAATTATCTCACTATCCGGGTGCATTTCTCGCACCCGATCTTCTATCATTTGGTACAGCAGTTTAATCGCATGTGACTCCTGACTTAGTGTTAAGTCTGGGATAGCCAAGTAGTGATTGAGCTGTTGATTAGTGATTGGTTTAATATACATTTTCATCGTAGCCATCCTAGGTGCCTAGTCTTTGCCAAAATAGACATTTGTCTTGAAGCCCTCCGTTGTTCGGGCGTCTCTTCATCGACAGGCTCCTGACTAACGGATTCACTTACTGCTGTTTGGTTAACTTCAATTACCGTTTCGGCGGCATCTAATTGTTGAACTGGAGCGGGTTCAGCTAGCTCACGCCCGGTTTCTCCTATCCACATATTTCCTTTTCTCATATTATTTCTCCTAAAATTATTGGTAATTAAAAACGACCGCTAGTGGCGGTCGCTCTTGTGATTATTTTTGGTCGTTTATTACATTCGAGGAGAGGCCGCCTGTATAAAGTTACCAAAGAAGAAGTTAGCATTACGAAGTACACCTGTGGCCAGGTCAGACAAGGTTACTGATGTAATTCGTAAATTAATCATATTAATAATATATCAGTATATACTACTTATGTCAAATTTCTGCATTGTCCAACTCTGTAGCATGCGCTTTAGCCCTGAATGTTGTCCGGTAAATGAAATACACTGGCAACAAAAAGATATTACAGACTAATATGGATACACTCGGGCTAAATCGGTCGGCAAGATAACCCACAAAAACTAGGAAGACTGCAAAAAGTACACTAGTTACAAGTGAGTTGAGCGAGTCCATTGTTGCCCTTTGAGCGTCGGTGAACTCCTGATGTATTAGGTGCTGTTTAGCAGTATCTGTTGGTCCATAGGGAGCGCCGTGGAGCATCATGACAAACGGTGATGCAGCCGACGACAGGACCAAGGCGATAAACGAAACGATCCGCGAGAAGATCTCGCCGGCTAGGATAATAGTCGACGACTTGAATCGCTTCATAAACCGGTCACTGTTCTTGAAGCCAATGGTGCTCCAAATGTAGTTAGCAGAAAGCAAGCTGCCAACCCAAGAAAGTGGTACATATTGTCGGTAATATGCGGGCATCATGTTCCAGGACGCCCCACCAACACTTCCACTCAGGATTGAAGCAATGCTCAACATTCGCAAGTGTGTATTCTTTTTGTAGTATCGGTAAACATCGCCTAGGTGACTAAACACGTTGCCAGAAAGTGGTGAATGCCTGGGAGGTTCAATCATAGTGAATGTCACCAGCACTGCCAGTGCCTGTGGCACGACCGAGATCCAAAGCACCAAGATATAGGAGATCGAAGCCAACATCGTTCCTGCAATGGCCGAAATAATGCCCCCAACCTCAAGAGCAATGTTAGTCTTGCTGTAGTGACTATGAAAGTCATCTTTTACTCCAGCAGACCGAGCCGAGTCGTAGATGAGCGCGTTATTGTTACCACTAAACAAGGCGAAGCTTAAACCCTGCATCGCTGCACCAACCAGCAGGATCCAGTAATTGGTTGTCGTGGCATAGATTAGCAGCCCAGCTAAGCTAGCCAGGGCACCGGCTTGCATACTAACAACTCGGCCAATGCGATCAGACACAACACCGGTTGGAATCTCTAATACCGCCTGAGAAATTTGGACGAACGCCCAAACACTAGTACCTTTAGCGAATGAATTTAAGACATGCGAAAGATACAGCACTAGCACAATGTAGTAGGGCTGTACATTTGAAAGAAAGGTAAATCGGAACAATGCCCGCATATTGTGTTTCAGTAAGTTCATAGTTTTAGTTCCTTGGTCGGTTTCAATTTCTTAGCAAAGTATTTGTCATGCGATGCAAACAAGATTGCACCGCGGTACTGCTGCAAGGCTGTTTCTATCTGTTCCCTTGTTGGAATATCCAAATGGTTGGTTGGCTCGTCCAGAATCAACAAATGGTGTGAGGCAAGCAGTAACTTTGCAAAGCCAAGCTTAGCCTGCTGGCCACGAGAAAGTTCGCTGACCTGTTTGTTCAGATCGTCTTTGGTAAGACCCAGGCTGCGGGCTTCGCGAAAGATGTTGGTCATCTGTGCTTCAGTTGCAGTTAAGTTCTCTAGCCCTGTCGAATCATGGTCTAGACCATCTACATCCTGAGAGAAATAGCCAACACTAATACCAGTTCCAAAAGTGACTTCACCTCTGTCGGCTTGGTTTCTACCTGCAGCAATAGTCAGTAGGGTTGTCTTGCCACTGCCGTTCTGTCCTTGGGTGTGAATACGTTCACCCCCGCGAACTTCAAGGTCAACGTTCGAGAGCACTGGCTCCGGAAATCCCTTATATATTCCGTTTAATCGCAAAACCAACTTATTACTATCTACTTCACCGCCAAGTACAATACGATAGTCTTTGGCGAATTCGGGTCTTTCTATCTCGTCTAGTTGGCCTAGTCGCTTTTCTAATGCTCGTGCTTGCTGGCCAAACTTGTTAGTTACTCTGTTTCTAAAGAAATCTCGTTGGTACTTGTCGCCGTCGGATCGTTTGATGTGTTCGTGGGTGTGCTTTCCTTTTTCTCTTTGATCTCGGATTGCTTTGGTTAAATGGTTGCGCTCATCGATATTCTGTTGGTAGCGTGCTCGTACGGCTGCTTCTTCTAGCTCTTTCTGTTCGCGGTAGAAATCGTAATTTCCTCCATACTGGGTTAGCCTGCCGTTATGTAGCTCAGCAATTTTAGTTGCCGTGCTGTTAACAAACGTTCTGTCGTGACTAACTAACAACACAGACCCGTCGTAAGTGCTGATGAAGCCCTCTAGCCAATCTAGACCAGCGGAATCTAAGTTATTGGTAGGCTCGTCTAGTAGCAACAAAGACGGTTCGGGGTCTTGAGCCAAGACCACAGCAAAAGCTAGCCGAGTCTTTTGGCCGCCGCTTAATGTGCTTATGGAAGTACTCTGTTTTTTAGAACCTAGGCCAATCCTTTCTAGGGCGTAGTTAATCTGCCACGACTGAGCCGTAGCCGAAAAGCTTTCAGCGATTGTTTTCCCGAGAACTGCTTCCTGTGGGACATAGCCAATAACACCAGAGGTTTGAACGCTTCCGGCATCTGGCTTTAGTACTCCTCTTAGAATCTCCAATAGAGTTGTCTTACCAGCTCCGTTTTCGCCAATTAGAGCAACCACTTCACCATGGTTAATGGCCAAGTTGACATCCTCAAGGACTGATTTGTTCGGGAATGATTTGTATATATGACGTAAGTTAAATGCCATTACTTTATCCTCCAAATAGAAAAACCGAGCAGGCAGACAAATGTCACGCACGCTCGGTTTTCAGAAGTTAGGT
>CAYYKI010000012.1:0-30211 GCA_964440975.1 uncultured Candidatus Saccharibacteria bacterium
CTTAAGCAGAATGTCGAGGGTTCGAGTCCCTCCTGGCCCTCCAATCCCGGTCATGTTTATAACAGAGGTGAAAAACCTCTGTTTTTTTGTTACACTACATTTGATGCGATGACCGAGAATAGGTGGTAATCCGGAAGGATTGCAACGGTAGGTTCATGTCTACCTCGCATCTCCACTTCATTATGACTGCACAAAATTATATCCAATCCAAACTAGATGAGCTGAAGAAGCCTGTTGGTATACAGAGACCTGCTAATGACAAAGAGCTCATTGAAGCAATTTATAAGGCTTTCACCTCAAAAAAGTTTCGAAAATATAGCCTTGGTCAAGAGCACGCCGATCATATTAGATCTGTAATTAGTTTGAATGTTAAGAATAATGAGCCAATAAAAGCAACACTCGTCTTTGGAGGGTATAAGCTGTGGCGACTAGACGAAACTCCAGAAGTAGACTGGGCTGAATTATTCTCATTTATCTACTATACGAATTGGATGAAGCCTGTTTGTGAGCTTTACGAACCAGGTGTATGGTTCGATTTTTTTTCCGATGATGTAATCGTGCCAATGATGAATAACGTGTCACCGGACGATACAAAAGCATATCAGGCAAGTTTTAAGAAACTGTTAGAATTCATAAAGCCTTATCAGCCAAGCAACCTGAATATGACATTAAATCGTGTTGGCGATCAATACGAAGACTATGAAGCATTCGAAGCTGATCTTCAAGGAAAGATTCAAGCCCTTGCCGACAGCTTAAAAGGCGGCTTGCCAGAATTAAGTGATACTGCCCGGGCAACGCTGACTTTGAATGTCAGAACGACACCCGAGCAGGAAGCTGATACTAAATGGCAAGAAAAGGTCCAGCTTATACATGACGGTTACGCCCAAGTAGATGGGCGCCGACCGTATTACCGACAGCCCGATAAGCTCAATATTATGACAACCCCGTTCAACGGCATGCTTTCTGTGGGGACGACCAAAGACAGCATTATGAAATTTTGGATAGGAGCTGGAGTATTGAAGCCCGAGGATGGAAGTTACCGACAAATTGTTCTGTCGCCTAACCAGCTGCAGCAATTGCAAAGTCACATTGAGAAAATCAGTATTCCTGGACTTGTAGGCAAAAACTTCAAGCGAATTCGCGTTCTAACTGCATAATTTTGGTTGCCACATATTCCACGATGGCCCTCCAATCCCGGTCATGCTTAAACTCCTCAGAAATGGGGAGTTTTTCTTTGGTATGATATGACTATGTTTGATCAAGATACCTACATTGTTTTAGAGCTCCCCGAGCCCATAGCTGGTGAAATCCGTAAAATTAGAACTGAGCAGGGCGATGATTTTCAAGCCTCTATGCCTACTGAGATAACTATTGTCGGGTCAAGTGGCGTCGGTTGTATAGCTCACGACCAAGATCCAGACGAGTTATTTAAAATCATCGATGAAATTGCAGCGAGCACATCGCCAATAACAGTTTCGTTTGATAAAGCTCATAGGTTTCCAGGTACAGATATAGTGGTTATGAAGCTAAAAGATGACACTTTAGTACGTTCTTTACATCAAAAATTTGTTGATTCTGGAATAAAGTTTCAGCATACAGATTTCCCCTTCGTACCGCACTGTACGCTAAGAAGTAAATCGCTATTAATCGACCAAGAAATGGAGGAGCTTTCCAAGCTTAAGATTGAAGGTGAGTTTACTCTTCAGACAATATCCGTTTATACCATGCCGCCACCGGGGAAGTTAATTTACACTGCCGAGCTCGGATCCACTTAGTAATATTATTGCCACATAATCCACGATGGCCCTCCAATCACGGTTATGTTCAAACTCCTCATCTAGAGGAGTTTTTCTTATGCTTGCATCATAATCTTACAGTAGCTACGATGATTCAATAAGGAGATTGGATGACCGAGTATTTATTTGGGCCAGATGCTATGGCGGTGGGTACAGAGTTAGATGAACTTACTGATAGCAGAAGAGGTGCCATTGATGACTGTGTTGGCTTTTTTGCTGCAAACTCAGATCGAATGAGACACTTTGCAGGCAGGGTCGTCGAGCTCGGTAGGAGTGGAGCGGACACGGTTATAACCTTGATTGATGTTGATGACCCAACAGGGCACGGTAGGCTCCTTGCCGACCTATTGATGCCGGGTGAAGATTGGCAACAGTATAGGGATAGAGGAGAGACACCGGTGGCAAGGGGACTCGCCGCTAAAGAAGCTTTTCCTGACATACTCTCTGAGCTTGGCTATGATCTAGCGGCTTCTGAGTTAGCAAGTACCGATGATCTAAGAGTAATTGTTTTGCATGCCGAAACAGTACAGATCATGGACGTTAGGTTTGCTTGAATATTCTGAGCTGGAAAAAAGTTCCGATAGCATCTACGATGGCCCTCCAATCCCGATTATGTTTAAGCTCCTCTATCATGAGAAATTTTTATTACATAAGACCAGCTACGTTTACCATACACGAATTGAAAAGTATCAAAAAAGTTATATAATTTTATTGTATGACTTCTAGTGATGTATATTTGCATAATGTTCCCTTAGACGCAGAAGTGGATTTGGTATCCGCTCAGTTAGAACTAGCTCATTTACTAGACAGATTTATAGATTTGGCACCAGTAAATGAAAGTTATGAAGATAATTCTGGTGTCGCACGACCCCCAAGGTCGTATAACTTTTTAGGTAGCGGATTATTACGAACAAGTAGGCAAGGTTATTTACAAAGTTGGACGCGTTTTAGTGTAACTCGTACCGAAGAAGTCATGCGTTTAATGGGGCATGACATAAGCCCTGCGAAAAGAACTTACTCCGCTTTTTGGTCAAATGATGTTGTAAACAGTGGATATCACCCAAGCCAATCAGAATGGATAACATTTCACCTCGGTGAATTTAAAGATTGCGATGCTGACCTATATAACAGAATGACGAAACATGCTGATTACGCTTTGATTGAAGTGACGGGTGCGGCGCCAGCCGTTCTCCCTTTGACCGCTGAATCAGTTATGAAGGATCTCGAAAAACCAAAGGGGGTAAGAGATGAACTTTGGGACTACGGACAAAGTATCGCGTACGATGCACTATATTTTTTGCAACGTCCTGACTCACCTTCGACCAGAGGCGCACGATTTATAGTGAATCAAACTTATGTCCCGACTACTCCTGACCAAGTTGCTGACATTGCCATACTCAATACTTTAAAAGCTGTTAACATACAGCATGCTCGCGAACAGGGAGTGCTCGCCAAAATGAGAGGTGAGTGATCTAGTTTCAATAGCGTCCACGATGGCCCTCCAGTCCGCTTATGCTTAAAACAGAGGTAATTAGCCTCTTGTTTTTGTTATACTAATAACATGAAAACTAAATCTTATGCAGCGCCAGCGGCGGACAAACCACTTGAATACTATGAGTTTGAACGCCGCGAACCAAACGAAACAGATGTTGAGCTTGAGGTGCATTTTTGTGGTGTATGCCACAGTGATATACACACTGCTCGAGGTGACTGGGGCGAGGTTGAATATCCTTGTGTACCTGGACACGAAATAGTAGGCATTGTGACTCGTGTGGGTAATGCTGTGAAAAAGTTTAAAGTGGGCGACCGAGTTGGTGTTGGTTGTATGGTGAATAGTTGCGGTAAGTGTGAAGCCTGCAAAAAGGGATATGAAAACAGTTGTTTTGAGGAAACGGTTTGGACATATAGCTCCAAGGATCCTGTTGATGGTACTGATACTAAAGGGGGCTATTCAACAGTTATGGTCGCACCTGAGCACTTCGTGCTGCCGATACCCGAATCGATAGACTCGGCTCATGCCGCCCCATTACTTTGCGCAGGTATCACTACCTATTCACCTCTTCGACACTGGAAGGTTGGTCAAGACTCAGTAGTAGGGGTTATTGGGCTCGGTGGCTTGGGACATATGGGCGTCAAATACGCGATAGCTATGGGGGCAGAGGTTTGGGTTATTACTTCATCACCCAACAAGGCAGATGCCGCAAAATCGTATGGCGCAACAGGCGTTATCGTATCTTCCGATTCAAAAGAAATGGAAGAAGCTGCACATAAGTTTGACTTTCTATTAGACACTATTCCAAAAGCTCATGATTTGGCACCCTACCTAAAGCTCTTAAACATTCACGGAACTGTTTGTCTGGTTGGACCAATTGAACCTATGCCTGGCTACCATTCAGGTGAAATCATTGGTGGTCAAAAATCTATAGCTGGCTCGGGAATTGGTGGCATCAAAGAGACACAGGAAATGTTAGAATTCAGTGCGAAACATAACATTATTCCCGATATTGAAATTATAAAAATCCAAGGCATTAATAAAGCTTGGGATTCATTGACTCACAAACAAATGGCTAAACGTTTTGTAATTGATATGAAGAAATCTTTCCCTGCAGCTTAGTTGTAATAGCGTCTACGATGGCCATCCATCCAGACTATGCTTAAACTCCTCAATCTGAGGGGTTTTTCTTGGTATAATCCTTGTATGCAAAATATGAAGTCAGACTGGGAACTTTTACATTCTGAAACTGTCTATACAAATAAAAAGTGGTCAGTCCAGCACGATAAAGTACGCATGCCAAATGGAATTGAACGAGATTATTATATTGTAAACACCACTGGAGCAGTCGATGTCGTGGCCCTTACGAATAACCGAGAAATATACTTGGTGGGTCAGTACAGACACACCACTGGAGTGTACTCACTAGAGGTTCCTGGTGGAGGAATGGATGACAATTCGCCACTTCAGGCAGCAAAAAGAGAGCTTATTGAAGAGACAGGGCTTACTGCTAAATCTTGGAAATCTTTAGGTTCGTTTCAGACATCAAACGGAATTATGAGCGAATTGACTCATATTTTTCTTGCTACAGATCTCACGACAACAGACAACAATACACAGTTCGAAGAGGGAATAGATGAACTGATAAAGATCCCAGTTGTAGAAGCAATTGAAATGATTAATGACGGCAGGATTACTCACGCACAAACAATTGTGTGCATTATGAAAGCCGGGCTCGAACTAGGTATCATAGGTACTTGTTAAATTGCAGTTGCAACAAGACCCACAATGGCTCTTGCGAGTGTAAATTTTCACTTAAGCAACTCGGTACCAACGTCAGTGTTTACTTAATCACCATGGCTTGTTCTAATACCGCCTGCATTTCCCGAGCGTCTTTTTGACATTGTGCTAATAAAGCGCCGCTGAAGTATCGAATTTTGCCACAATCATTTGGGTCACGTGTGCGTTTAGCAATCGCATATACACAGTGGTCAAACCCACTGTTGGTAGAATTTGTTCCAACAATGCTTTCACATATGCTGGCATCATTCCTCATTACTGCCTGAGAAGTGTAGCAACTTTCGAGTTGGCTAGGGGTGGATTGGTTTTTACAACTACTAATTGGCTGTAATTCGTAGTGGACAGTTAGTGAATTGAATCTTGTATCTCTCGTCAATTGCCAACTAGAGTCTTTGGTAGTGATGTAGGCGATTACTTCAAAATCAAGCGTGCAGACATTCCCGAATTCATCAGTAGTCTTTACGTCAGAGAACTTTGAAGATAATCCAACGCGGTTCTTGTCTATAACCAGACTACCATCTCCAATCGTATCTAGTTTTTCCCCGTTAGACCCCCTACCGCAGCCAGTAGCTGTACCCAATAACGTGTCTATGGATCCTCCACCCGTTGGCGTGTTCACATCTTCGACTACACCATTTGCTCTCACAATTATAGTCATGACATTTTCTGATTCAGGCGGCATCGGAGGGTAGTCGTTAACGCTGCTACCACAATCAATCTCACATTCAACTGGATGCTGTTCGCTCCACTGTTTCTCATATTCGGGAGTGAGCGTAATTGAGATATAGGATAATTTTTCATCACTGGCCTTGAACTCACCTTTGTGACAAATATATCGATCCTTACTAGTCTCGAGCAGCGCTGTGTTCTCAGCCCACGCTTCTGCCATTTTACAATCAACCCTACTGATTGCATGCCCATAAAAATTAATGGTGTCTTTGCTGGCTGCAGACGTTCGGGATTGAGATACGGACTGGGATTTCTGCCCACTCATAATCTTCCAAGCAATTCCTACTACCACTAGACAACCGACAATGACCATTACTATTAACGGCAGTCTACTTTTTTTGGGTAGCTTGGTGTTGGGCAGTTTTGAACTTTCTGTATTTTGATCCAACTCCGAATTATAACCAGGCAAAGCATCACTGCTTTGCTTCGAAGAGTCTTCTTCGGGAAGCATATTCACGGTTTGTATCGTAACAGTTTTGTGTATCGGTTGTCATGGCCTGTAATTATTCCTATGTACAATGAGACTTGCTAGTCACGCACACTCTACACTAATTACTTCTCCAGGTATTTGCCCAAGTATATGTATGCCTGACCTCTATTCTAGTGGTATTTTTGTTTGCTAAGATAGTTGGGTGAATGACTTAAGCTCACTAGCAAAGGAGCTAAATAGATCGAGTCCTAAGCTTGTATTTCTTAGCGGCAAAACCTCCACTGGGAAAACAACCATAGCAAATATCTTAAAAGTAAAATACAGCTGTGCGGTAATCGAACTTGATGCGGTTGTAGCTCAGCTGGAAAGTCCATCAGGTACGAACAAGTACTTAGAGGCGTACACTAAACGCGAAAGCGCAGCGTTCCTTGAGGATTTCGTGTCCGCGGTTAAGCAACGCATAGAGAGAAATTTAAAGAGCCACCCTTTTGTGATAATTGAAGGGGCGATTGCGGTTAGTGAAACATTAAAAGAAATCATTGATGAATGGAAAAACGAATTCCTATTTATATATTTAGATATCAAGCATCGCGATGTGTATATTGACCGTCTGACGAGTCGATTTGTGAACTCATCACAAGACAACGGGAACGGCCTGCCAGGACTTTTTTGGGAAGAATTTAGTCCAGAAATACTTCAGCAGTATTACCGAGATCGCAAAATAACCACAGCCATTGCCGATGCGATTGAGCGTTACGCAATAGCATCGATCAAAGCGTCCGAAGCAAGACTCGAAATGTTTGCAAAAGAGTTTGAGCATATCGTAAAGGTTGAAGTGTAGCCAAACCATAATGCCAGAAGTAATAATCTTTGACTGGAAGCGCACGCTCTATGACCCAGAAAACAAAGCACTTATAGAAGGCGCGGCAGAAGTACTGCAATATCTAGGAACTACCGGAATTGAACTGTACATTGTTGGCAAAGACCAAATCGGTGACATGCCCGAAGAGATTGAACGATTAGGCATATCGAGCCTCTTCAGAGCAATTCATTTTATAAGAGAAACGAAAACGATGAACGACATGGGGCAGTTCGTTGCAGCAGACCATCCAGAACTTGCATTCGTAGTCGGTGATCGTGTGCGATCCGAGATTGCAGTCGGTAACCAGCTTGGGGCGACCACCGTCTGGGTTCGCGCGGGCAAATTTGCCGATGAGCTGCCTGTTGACCCCATTCAAATACCCGACTTCACCATCAACACTATCGCAGAGCTTCCTTCGCTTATTGATAGCCTTCCCGACTAAGCCACTACCCTTGATCTACTTTGCTGTACAATCAAAACAATGAAACTACTCAAAGATCTGACAGCAACCATCATACTGACAATCAATCTTTATGTCGTTACATTTATAGTGATCGTCTGGGTTGGTGCCCAGGAATTCAACGGTAGAGGCGCTCCGTATTGGCAGAATGCAATCAGCTATGCATTGATGACTAGCTGTGTGGCTTTAACGTTGTGGGCAATTGTACTTCTCGCCCAAAAATATACTAAAAATAGGCGTAGATAGTGTTTACGTGCGCATAGCTGCTAAAGTGTCTCCATGAACGTTACTTCAAAGCCAAAATCGGGCGAAAGAATGCTCGTGATTGTAGGATTGTTCTACGCAGTATCGTATTTTCTATCAGTGGTTATCTGGAATGGTGTCGACTTTACTACCCCGCTCAACTTCATTGCCATGTGGGTATGCCTGCCACTTATCCTGCTACTGTGTGCTCTCAGCTACCGCTATCAAAATGATGCCGTTAAACACAATAGAAGTTACAAAATAATAAGCTTACTTCTCTTTGTCGCCTGGCTCGCATGGCTCGCACAAATATTCTTTGTGATATTTATTATGAGTGGTCTTAGCATGCTGCCAGAATAGGAGGTCCCAGATTTCAATATATGGTTCGGGCACGTGCGCAACACCGCTAAACCATCGTTTGCTATACTACGCGTATGGGGAATTACATTTCAGCTTTTATAACATCGTTTATTACCATGGCAGTGCTTGACGGCATCTGGCTTGGAGCCGTTGCGCCGGCGTTCTACAAAAAACACATTGGCTATATCATGGCCGAAAAACCACAATGGCTGGCTGCCGGCGCCTTCTACATTATATTCATCCTGGGCCTCACGGTATTCGTCATCTATCCTGCCTGGCAAGACAACCTGAGTATCCCAAAGATCGCACTTCGTGGCGCACTATTTGGCCTCGTTACATACGCTACCTACGACCTCACCAACCAAGCCACGATTAAAAACTGGCCGGCCATTGTCACCATTGTAGATTTGCTCTGGGGCACATTCATTACACTCGCGGTTTCAGTGGTATCGGTGTCCATCCTACGTTCAATCGTCAAGTAAGCACCAAACTACTAGCATGATTAAGCATAAGCTTGGTATCATTTGATTATGAAACGAAAAATAAACACCACAAATCTCCGCAAGCTAAACATCATCGCCGGCTCATTTCATGCAATCCAAGGCATAGTCATTTTACTGGTCAGCAAGAATTTCCCGATTACTCTTAGTGGGGATTATCTCGCATTTGATGAACTGTCTAAGAAACTACAGCCCGCAACCACGCAACTTTTTGACATCCAGCTGCCTGTACTCATTAGTTTGTTTTTCTTTTTATCAGCATTTTTTCATTTCATTATCGCTACGGTGTACAACAAACGCTACAACACCAACTTGAAGCGGGGCATGAATAAACTTCGCTGGATAGAGTATTCGATATCTGCCAGTGTCATGATGATTGCTATCGGCATGCTGGTAGGCATCTATGATTTCATGAGTTTAGTTATGATCTTTGCGCTGACCGCCATTATGAATCTTATGGGCTTAGTGATGGAGGTTCATAATCAAACCACAAAGAAGACTAACTGGTTGAGCTACATTATTGGCTGCTTCGCCGGCGGCATCCCATGGGTAGCAGTTGCGTATTATCTATGGCTGTCAGCAAGCAATGGTAGTTCGGCTCCCACCTTTGTATACTGGATATTCGTATCCATCTTTGTGTTCTTTAGTTGCTTCGCGCTAAACATGATCCTTCAGTACAAAAAAGTTGGTCCATGGAAAGACTACCTGTACGGCGAAAGAGCATACATAATCCTGAGCCTGGTAGCCAAGTCACTACTGGCGTGGCAGGTTTTTGGTGGCACACTGCGCCCATAGCAACATGTTGTCGTAAACGATAGCTAACTACTGGCTGTTCGCATAACGACTAATTCGCAAGTAGTCGTCAAGCATAGTGTTAACGGTTGGCGCTGGGCCCGCGCCGGGACCAAAACCAGTGGTAAATATACCGTCAGACTCTTTTGGACCCAATCCAATGACAGCGCCATTTCCTGGTCCAACAATACGGCCAAAGGCGTCAAGCACTCCGGTATCAACATTCTGGAAACCGCCTACAATCTGGAAACCATTACACTCAGTGTTAAAGCCGCCAATAATATCTTCTTCTTCGGGATTAACAAGTTCATGGAACTTCTTGGCATACATCGATACGACAAAACGCCTAATTCTAGCTTCGCGTGCGACGCGCTTTAGTTCATGATCTTCTAAGGTGAAACGAAGCGAATGCCAATCAAGGATTTCTTCCCCGCCAAGACCTAAGTGATTGAATAGTATCGCGGTTTTTTTAGGTATATCTCCTTCTGCTTCACCTTTCACTACCTCTTCAAACTTTTCGCTTCCTGGTTCTGCATAGCCGAGCTGAATTGCCTGATCAACTGCCTGGCCTCGCGAAACTGCACTCACGCCCTGCCCTCGTGGGCCGATCATACTCATCACATAGGAGAGTGTGCCGTTGAGCGCAAGGTGTATTTGCGTAACGTTTGCTGGATCTTCGCGGGTGTATAAACGAACTGCCTCAACCAGTCGAGTTCCACCACCAACCGTTGCAGTAATACCCAGTCGACGGAAGTTGTCTGACGCAGCTTTAAGGTGCAGGTAGTTATTGGCTATGGCGCCTTTTTCGGCGGTAATTGCTGCGGCGCCTCTTTCCAGCACCGAGTCTAGAAACGCAGTCGCTATCTCGCCATCGTTACTAGAAGGTATGGCCACAAAATGGTAATCTGGGAATTTTTCGTCTGGAATATCATCAAGACTTTGGTAGGGATACGGCACTTCAAGTGTAGGGCGGGTCTCTCCATTTGAAGGAAATTCAGAATCCGGTTCCCAAAATCCTTGTGAGTTAGCGACGAAATCTGGCTCTGGTTTTAGCCCTAGTCGCTCAGACACATATGATTTACCAACTTGGGTCAAAAGCTCTGAACCAATTAATCCAGGACCCATAACACTCCATGAAGCTAATTCAGCCATACATACCTCTCTTAATTCGCCAAGCATAGCGCTGTAATTGGCTCGATGCAAGCACGAGCATAATTGTTGACACATAGTATCGTACGCTGTTGTTTTGCACGCTCTGATACACTGTGCATATGGCAGAAATTAAAACAAAGCAAACAGACGCGAGCGTCGACGAGTTCATTGAAGCCGTTGATAACAAAACTCGCCGTCAAGACGCTAAAACATTACTTAAGATTTTTAGAGAGGTGACTGGCCAAGAACCCAATATGTGGGGTAGTTCAATAGTTGGGTACGGGGTGTATCACTACAAGTCTGAACGGAGTTCGCAAGAAGGTGACTGGCCAAGAACTGCATTTTCTCCGCGTAAATCTGCTATGACTGTGTATATAATGCCCGGGTTTTATAAGCTCGCAGACGAACTTGCCCGGCTTGGTAAGCACAAAACGAGTGTCAGCTGCCTGTACATCAACAAACTCGACGATATAGACCTAGCAGTACTAAAACGAATAATTGCTTTTGGCTACAAAGAAATGAACAAGCAGTACCCAGAAAGCCCAGCAGTGTGAAGGAACTTGTAAAGCTGGTTGTATTTGTTCCAGAGGCAAACGCAAATGAGCTGCGTGAAGCGATGGGTAATGCGGGCGCTGGCAAAGTAGGGGAATATACGTACTGTAGCTTCTCAACAAAAGGCACGGGCCGCTTTAAACCATCCGCTTCTGCCGACCCGCATATTGGTAAACCAGGCGAATACACTGAAGTTGCCGAGGAACGGATTGAAGTAGGTTGCGAGAAAGAGCAAGTCGGTGTTATTTTAGCCGCCATTAAGGAATCTCATCCCTACGAGGAAGTGGTTGTTGATATTTACCCAATGCTCTCAATCTGAATATCTATTAGTAGCCTTTGGTGGTTTTGATAGAATAGTTGCATGAGCGCGATAGATGACTACCTCGCAAACGTGCCCGATGAACAAAAAGTTGCCTTAGAACGTGTACGAACAATTGCTCGGCAAGCGATTCCTGAACCGGAAGAAACCATTAGCTATGGCATGCCCACGCTCAAATATAAGGGTAAGTACGTTCTCGCCTTTGCGCCTTTTAAGGATCATATGAGCATATTCCCTGGTGCATGGCCCGACACTTTCAAAAATAAACTACAAAATTTTAAAACTTCTAGGGGAACAATCCAGTTCACACTCGAAAAGCAAATTCCAGAGAATATTATTACCGATTTGGTTAGCGTACGAGTAAAGGACATAGAGAAATAACATGTCATTCGACGCATACATACAAAATATTCGAACTAAAACCGGTAAGACACCGGAAGAATTAAAAGCAGCAGCCGAAAAAGCTGGGGTCTATCGTCACGACATGAAGGCTGGCGATCTAGTAGTTTGGCTCAAGAAGGAGTATGGTCTTGGGCATGGCCATGCAATGGCAATTTGGGCTGTCTTTAAACATGAGGGCTGGGTAGATCACGGAAAGTAATCCGTACGCTTGAGTATAGGCCTTTTTTAACCTACAATGGGACATAAGCATAAACGAAAGGGCCACTCACGTGCCACCCCAAGATCCAAACGTTCCACAGCCTGGCTTTACGCCACCAACGCCTCCACAACCTAATCCGGTTCCACCAGCCCCGCAGCCAGTACCAACCCCACCTCAACCCGAACCAGTCCTTCCACAGCCTGGCTTTACGCCACCAACGCCCCCACAACCTGCAACACCCACAATGGATACCTTCGCTACTCCACAGTCCACCCCAGCTGCTGCGGTCACTCCTGAGCCTATGTCGCCAGCCCCTGGCTTCACACCGCCAGCACCCGCTGCTGCTTCAGTAAATTTACCTCCGCCAACCGATCCAAATACACCTGCTTTTGGGGCACCGCAGCCAGCACCGTTTACGCAAGCAGCACCATCGACACCACTGCAAGCACCTTATCCATCAACGCCAAGCATGGCACCAATCACTGGCGGTGGTGGCTCGAAACTGCCCAAAATTATCGGCGCCGGACTAGCAGTTTTACTGATTCTAGTTGGCGGTTTTTTTGCTGCCAAGAGTCTGCTTGGTGGCGGTGTCACACTGGTTGAGTTTTCCAATAGCTCGATGAGCTTTTTGTATCCAGATAAGTACGAGAAAACCGAGACAAGCCGTACCGTGCGCTTCCGCGAGGAAGGCGAAGCAAATACCGCATCGAGCGTATACGCAAGCGTTACACCAATTCCTAGCTACGCACAACAATCGCAGATAGACGAAGCAATCGATGAGATAAAGGGTAAGATCAAGGGCGAAATTGAGGAATCATTACCAAGCGGCTCGACTCTTAAAGACTACAAAGTCGATGAAGTGCAGTTTGAAGGTAAAAAAGCTTTGCGATTTAAGACTATTGTAGAAGATGATGGGAAAAAAATTGGTGAAGTCAGTGGACTATTTGGACAAGGCGACAAGAGCCTGTTTACTATCGAAGTCCTCGCGCATGTTAGTGACAAGGGCGTCATGAAGTCTGCAAATAAAATCATCGACTCCATGAAGCCAAAAGCAACAAGCGAAGAGTAAACTAAGTCGATAATACTCATTTTACTGCCCATACGATGCGCAACAAGCTGCCATTTGTTATCGTTTAAACCATTCTAGGTACGTCTTGATACTAGAACAACCGGAGTCTTGTTAGACGAAAGGGCCTACTACTGCAGCAAGACGCAAAACGCCTCGCGCCCAACTAGGTTTTGGCTTCATCTCTAGATAAATATCGATCCTATTGCAGCTATGCCGGCCAGACCCATAATAACTGTTACGAACCATCCGATTGCGGTTACAAGGGGTTTGTTCACCCACTCGCCCATGACTTTTTTGTTACTGCTCAGTAATACAATAAATGCCAAAATAAGTGGCGCGACAATGCCGTTGCCGATTGCTGAATAGATAAGCGCCTTAATTGGATCGAGGCCGACAAAATTCATTCCCAAGCCCACAAGCATCGAAATTATAATAACGCCATAAAATGCATACGCCTGTTTGAGTTTACGATTCAAGCCCCCTTGCCAAGCGAGTGATTCGGCGATGGCATACGAGCTAGAACCAGCAAGCACTGGAATCGCCAGCAGGCCAGTACAAATGATACCGATAGAAAACAGCAACGTTGCTTTGTCCCCAGCAAATGGGCGAAGCGCTTCAGCAGCGTCCGCCGCAGATGAAATGTTCGTTATGCCTGCATTAAACAACACGCCACCACAGGCTGCGATAATAAAGAACATCACGACGTTAGAGAGCAGCATCCCGAACCACACATCAATGCGCATGTTTTTTATCTCGGCCTTGGTTGCACCTTCACGAGAAGATATAGAAGTTTGCCCTGCGGCAATTTTGTCTTCAACTTCCTGTGAAGTCTGCCAAAAGAATAAGTACGGCGAAATTGTCGTTCCAAGTACCGCACAAAGCAGCAGCAACTCATCACGATTCAAACCAATCCTTGGCATCGTCATTGCCTTAAATACAGCGTTCCAGTCTAGTTGCGCAAGCAATGCCGAGTAGATGTACGCCAGCAATACCAGCGCAAGCCACTTCAAATAGCGAGCATACTTTGCATACGGCGTAAGGATTTGCATCAATAGGCTTGCCACTGCAAAACCAATAAGCACATGAGTTACGTTAAGGCTCGGGCGCAGTAATTTTGCTGCTTGAGCCATTGCGCCCAGATTGGCCCCAATATTGAAAGTGTTGGCTGCGAATAGCAGGATCGTGGCCACATACAGCAACCTGCGCGAAAAGTGTTTGCGAATATTTCCCGCCAAACCTCGGCCTGTTACGAACCCAATCCGTGCGCACATTTCTTGCACCACAGCCATTAGTGGAAACGTAAAAACACTTAGCCAAATAAAACGGAAGCCATATTGGGCACCCGTCTGCGAATACGTAGCGATACCCGAAGGATCATCATCCGAAGCGCCGGTTGTTAAGCCGGGACCGAGTGTATGCCAAAAATCTTTAGTTTTTTGGACAACTTGACCAGTAGGAATCGCCTTGGTGATCTTCTCGGTTTCCTCGATTGTTTTATCAAGTGCAGCAGCTGGAGCTTCAGCTACCATCTTTATCAGATGGCCCTTTTTGGCTGCCTTCTCCACCACCTCAACTTCTTTGATTACTTTCTTCACCATTATTTTTTACCCCGGTGCTTTCGATGTTCCTGGATTTGCCCGCGCAGTGAGTGGAATTGATCATGCAATTTATCTAGTTCTTCATCACTTAAACTTTCTAGATCTATAAATTGATTTGACGCGCCTTCCAGCCCGTCTATAAGCTCATCAAGCTTAAGTTGCATGGCACGGGCATCACGATTTTGCGTGTTCTGAATAATAAACACCATCAAGAAGGTAATGATTGTAGTCGAAGTATTTATGATGAGCTGCCAAGTGTCAGAATAGTCAAATATAGGCCCCGTCGTGGCCCACCCAACAATAACGAACACCGCTACAACAAACGTTGCTGGGTGACCGACGGTCGTCGAGACCTTGGCGGCAAACTTACGGAAGCCTTCATTCATTAGCATAATCGTAACAGAGGCCGCCATTCCTTACAATGGAGCTTATGCCTAACAGCCATCCTGGTAACCCGACCATGGTTTCCATCCAGACCCGTATCACCGCTTTTAAAAAGCTAGTCCTTATGATATATAAGAAGTGAAACCCATGAAAATAAAAATAGCTTCTATCAGCATATTACCGGTTCTGATTATTGCTGGGAGCGTTGCCTTTGCTGGCAAAACACCGATTTCACAACCAGCCAAAGCGCCAGAATTGATAAGCCTACCGGCTGCTTCACCACCAGGCACCAGCACGGCTGCGGGCCGTAGCCCTAGTGACAAGTCGCCAGGTGCATCAGCTACACCTACAAAGAACACTCAGGAATCCACGGTGCTCGTCACCAAAGAGCCGTTACGTATTGCTGCCGCAGCGAGTGAGCAGGGAACTGCAGCAACGATTGCAGGTAAAACGAGCGATGGTAGCAGCTTGGTCGTGGTGAACAGCGCTAGCGGATCTCCAGTCATACGCACAATAGAAGCGCAGACCGGCGCGACCGGAACGCAAAATTACAGATACATACCCACCGCCAGTGCGTCTGACCCGTATTATTCGAATCAATGGGCTCTCGCTAACCTGCAGGCTCCTGCCGCTTGGGACATTACTACCGGATCAAGTAACGTCGTTATGGCAGTAATTGATTCGGGTGTGCTATTTAGCCAGACCATAAATGGGACAACCTATTCGCAACCAGACTTTCCTACGTCACGCCAATTTACCAACAGCGGGGAACAGGGAACAACGCAGGCCGGTGATATATGCTGGACTGGATCGAGCACAAACAAATCAATCAATAATTGTGATGATGACGAAAATGGCTATATAGATGATCTGCATGGCTGGGATTTTATTGGTGGCTTCCGTGGCAGTTCGGCTGCCTGCCCTAATTACTCCAGCCCGACAACATACCAGTCTGTTTCTGACGCGAGTTACATTGCAAACGACAACGATCCGCAACCGTATTCTTGTGACAGCCCAATAGACAAAACCGTACTTAACAAAAATCATTTCGATGGCACATGTACATTATTTGTCAGTGCTTGCACCGTCAGCCATGGGACATCGGTTGCATCGGTTGCTGCTTCGACGGCTAACGACGGCAACCTGATTGCTGGCCTGGATCAACACGCGTCTATAATGAGTCTTCGAGTATTTGATGGCTACGGCTACACCGACAGTGCCCGCATAGCATCGGCAATAGATTACGCTACCGCAAACGGAGCAGATGTTATCAACCTCAGCTTATCCTACACGACTTGCAATGGTAGCTTTGTTGACTCGCTGGTAGAAGACGCCCTCAGTGCCGCAAAAACCGCTGGCGTCACTATTGTCGCTGCCAGTGGCAACAACAGCGCAACGAGCGTATGCTACCCAGCATCCTCAACACATGTCATTGGTGTTGGTGCCAGCACGCAAGCAGATGAACTCGCCAGTTTTTCTAGTTACGGTGATCGGTTGGCAGTAGTGGCTCCCGGCGAAAGCGTACTGGCCGCAACTGCTCCATCCAGTTACTCGAATAGTACATTGGCAACCGTATCTGGCACCTCATTCGCCTCTCCATACGTAGCTGCAATAGCAACCCTACTCAAAGCTCATGCTCCTTCAGCCAATCCTGACCAAATTAAAGATTGGATAACTCAACGCGCTGATATCATTTCGGCCATGGATAGCAAGCCGCGTACCAACAAATTTGGCTACGGTAGAGCGAATGCCTATACCGCATTACGCGTCGCAAGCGGAGACTCGCCGGTCTATCGAATGACTCCAAATGACGTAACGTCGGGTCGGGACGATATATGGACTGACGATATTGAACGTCGTAATAGCCATTTAACGTCGAGTAAGTATGCTTATGCCGGTATTCTATTCTGGAACGATGGCGGTAATTACGATGGAGATTTAGTAGACCATCGAAATACAAATGCAGGCCTGTAGCGACGCATAAACCCACAGTCTAGTTGCTTTGATTTATCGTCGCTTTGTAGCCTAGCATCTTTTTGCGCTATACTGACCCTCATGAATCAAACTGCAACAAGACCAGAAGTTACCCTACAAAGCACTGAGCAAATTGATGAGCTGTATAGCTTTTACGAAAACTACGAACCCCGCCGATGGGTTGCGCCTTTAGCCTACAGAGCGATGGCTCGAATTTTCAAACCAGACGCCACCTTCGAGCCAGCAACCGGCCTGGTACTGCCCGGCGAAGGAAACACGTGGGTATTCGACCAAGCAGAACTCAGCATGGAAACCGGTGCGCTGCAGCAAATAGGCGAAGATCTGCGTGACGGTGTAAGCTATATCGTCATTAACAACCATCAACCAAACACATTTGGCCAAGCACACATCTTACTTGAGGCTGGTGCCCATAGCATTGAAAAAAGTTTTGGTGTCAAAACGACACTCGATCAGTACGTAGTCGCCGGGCTAATGGCGTGCTTTGAACAAACACTTCCGTTTGTGGGCAACACGTATGTTTGGTCCAAACATCCGCTATTTAATAAGTCGCGAGCATCGCGCAACTTTATTGATGACATGCGCGCCTTACCGTTATTCAGCAAACGTAACCTTCCGCGCGATCCAGAAACCGGAGAAATTGATAAAGAACTGGTAATACTACAAGAATATTCAGTCGACAGAGTTATTGAAGCCTCAGCCAAGCTGCACAACAAGGGTCTTCACGGCGCAATCTGGCCTGAGGGAACGCGTAACGACGAGGATGCAACCCAAATTCAAAAAGTCCAAAAAGGCATCGCCCAGCTTATTGGGCAGATAGATCCATCGATTGATGTGCGCATATTGAGCGTTTTGACCGACTATGGAACCCCCGGCTTCATGCCACACATTCGTCCACGAGTACTCCTACGCAAGCCACTCCAAGTTGACCGATACGATCAAGCCGGCATCATTGAAGCGGTGCAAGACAATTTGCAGGTTGGTCTAGACGCGCTGATGGATAGACGAGCGTAGACAACAGATAGTAGCATGCTCGAATTGGCATTCTGCGTGCATTTCTTAATAACCGCGCCGTCTTTGACTTCTATAGCAGCTCATCTAACTACCTATGAAAACGCCCCACTTACGTGAGGCGCTTACATTGGTACCCGCGGACGGACTCGAACCGCCGACCCTCTGTTCCGAAGACAGATGCTCTAATCCACTGAGCTACGCGGGCATATCACTAAAACGTACGACGCTCCGCTATACTCCGACAAAACAGTTCACAGAACTATTTTGCCACTGAGCTACGCGGGCATGACGATTATTATAGCGTATTAAGCAGAAACTTACAGATAAGATAACTCGATAGTGTAATGACTGGCTTGTGATGTGGCTCCCCGCTGGAATGCCTCACTTATCGCCTCTGCCGAAGTGCAGACCAGTCAGGGGGCGTAGATGTCGCTGCATTATCTACTCGAGATCCAGGATCTCGGCGCTTGCTCCAATCATGCCCTTTAGGCCCCACAGCTCAAGGTACAAGAAGCCAACGATCATCACGACATCAATGGAAGTCAACTGCTTGTCTATCCAGTACTGGATGCCTGCAATGCTCAAGGCACACAGCTGACCAGCAAAGGTCAACCAAGCCAAGACAATACAGCTCAACTTGGCTCCCTTACTGTCCAGATAATCAGCAGCAAACAAACTCAGTATACAGAGAACGTTGCATGCAATCACCACCACAACCAGCAGGGTAATCATTGATTGGCTCACGGCCCTCCTCTTTTAAGATTGCAACTCTACACTATCGAGTTGCATATACTATTACACCTATTTATGTGATGGTCAACTGTTAGGTGTAGTAGGCTCCCTATTTCGACGTCAATTTGTCTCATCAGATTGAGTAATGCTCAATGATAGGGTTACTCGCAAGAGTGTAAAAGAGGGTGACTGGCTTGTGATGTGCTGGTAGCACGATGGCTTCGTATACTACGAAGACAATCACTTATAAAGCCTCTGCCGAAGTGCAGACCAGTCAGGGGGCTTTTTGGGTCGGGATGGCTACGGGTAGACCTCGTCTCTGATCATCACCAAGGTGATCGCCTGGAAGATCAGACAGATGACCAGCCAGATCAGGCCCAAGATGAAGAGCCAGAAGCTGAAGCGGTGCGCCAAGGAGGCCATCACACTGGCGAAGCCGAAGCTTCCGGCGCAGACCACCAGGCTGATCCAGCTACGCAACACATGCTTCTTGTAGATCAGGTTCAGATCCAGGCTGCCCGTCGTGGTGATCACCTCCAGGACGGCAAGCCCCAGGAACGCTCCGGTTCCGAGAGCCGATACGCCGAAGATGACCGCACCAAGTACCAACAAAGCGTTATTCACGCTTATCACCTCTTTCATGTTGTCAACAATACTCTTGCGAGATGAAAATATTATAACACTTTTTAATATAAATGGTCAAACTTATTATACCGGTCTAATTAGTCATTCGTTGTATTTTGACTGTTCTCATATATGCGTATACTAGTAGCATGAGCACACATCCCGCTTTATTTGCCCATCACTCCGTTGAGCATACCGCCTTCATTTCATTAACTATTGTGTTAGCAGTGGCTCTCGTGCTTGGTGCAGTAGTATTCGTACGAAAGTGGGGACGACGATGAGCGTTAGACTCAAAGCCGACAATAGCAGGATCACGGCAAAAGCAAAGGCTGCTATAGCAGGCCCCAGTGTAACTGGATCAGCTGAATTCACCGAGTATGACGTCGATGGCTGGAAGTATGTACACATAGTCATAAAGGTTAGCGGCGATAAAAGCATCCTGACGCCGGGCAAACATGCGTGCCATATTCACGAAAAGGCGGCTTGTGACTGTGATGGCTTTAAATGCGCCGGCGGCCATTTTGATCCTGGCCCTAATGGCAACAGCGATCCAGATGCCAACCACGGCTATCATGCAGGCGACCTTCCTAATCTTATTGTTGACGCCGATGGCAAAGGATTCATGGAGACCATCAGCACCCGAATCACTCTATCGCCCGGGCCAGTTTCGATACTTGATGCGACTACCTCTCCGGACGGCACATCAGTTATGATTCACGCAAATGAGGATCCATACAAGCCTGGTGAATCTGGCTCTGGATATTCTGGAGGCCCCAGACTCGCCTGTGGCACCATTGAATCTATCGCATCGAGCGATCAATCATCTTAATTTCCAACCTTTTTGCGCTGTTAAGAGCAGGTAGTATGGTTATGCTATTTGCGGATTAGGTCGATAAGGCCAGCTGCCCCACCAACAATGCCAAACACCGCAATGAATTTTATCGCAGCGTCCTTTGCCGCCTCGCTATTAATAACGTCGAGTACCAGCATGACACCGATAAGTGCAATAACTGATATAAGTAGCACCGAAACGATTCGTAATATGTTCATACACACATAATATGCTTTTTATTATAGTCTGTGAAGTAGCCTGTCTTACCCACATATGGGCGTACGATACCGCAAGATGCTATCCTTATACCTATGGATATCCGCAAGAATGTTCCGTTGAGTCAATATTCAACCATGCGGCTCGGTGGACCGGCCAAGTTTGTAGTCGAGATTCAGGATGAAGATACCCTACAGGATGCCATAGGTTTTGCCCAAGAAGAGCAAGTACCATTTGTGGTCGTTGGCACTGGCTCTAATATTGTTTGGACCGATACGGGCTACCCTGGCCTCGTTATCGTTAACCGAATCCAAGGCATCGATGTTATCGTTGAAGATCCTCAGTTCCAAATTATTCGCTTTGGTGCGGGAGTTATGTGGGACGATGCTGTAGAATATAGCGTACAACAGCAACTTACCGGCATTGAGGCTCTTAGTCTTGTACCCGGTACATGTGGTGCGGCACCTGTCCAAAATATTGGTGCGTATGGTCAAGAAATAGCCGATACTCTTGTTGCCGTACATGCCTATGACAGCAAACTAGAATCATTCCTTTCGCTCGATAAGCAATCGTGCGAATTTGGCTATCGTCGTAGCATTTTTAATAGCTCTCAAAAAGGCCGCTACATCATTACCGGCATTAGCCTCAAGCTTTTCAAGAGCAAACCAAAACCGCCGTATTATAAAGATATTGAAGCTTACCTAAATGAACATGACATCATTGGTCCAACTCCTGCGCAGCTACGCGAAGCAGTTCTTGCTATTCGTACCATCAAACTGCCCGATCCTAGCGATGTAGCAAATAATGGTAGCTTTTTTAGAAACCCAATTGTTGATGCCGGCACCGCCAAGCAGCTGCTTACAGCATACCCTGACATGCCAAACTGGGAAATGAATGATGGTCGATTTAAGCTATCGGCAGCCTGGCTCATTGAACAGGCCGGCTTCCCTCGCGGCACACAAGATGCGGCAACCGGCATGGCTTCTTGGAAAAATCACGCGATGGTCCTCGTTAACCAGCATGCTAAAAGCGCACAAGACCTGCTTAGCTTCCGCGACAAAATAATTTCTGCGGTTCAAGACAAATTCTCAATACGCCTAGAGCAAGAACCCGAGATAATCGCCTAGTTTTTGTATCGCTATTGCGCGCAAGACGATTGCTTGGCATACTGCTAGGCATAAGAGGAATCAACAATGGAAGATGCTACATTAGAGACAAAAACTAAAGACGACAACACTAAACCAAAAAGTGCAGGGTTCACTCCCAGCCCGAAACCAAGTCGACGAATTCCAGGACTCGGCATGATTAAAACAACCCTCGCTAGGCTACCCCAAGTTTATATCGTTGAGTACATAATCTACCTCGTCGCTTCTGGCTCGTTGATAGCCATTGCTATCTATCTTTGGAACAGTATTATCTCTTCAGTTGGTAGCGACCCATCAGGTGCGCTGCTCGGTGATAGCTTTGCCTACACGACCAGCATAGGCATTATTGCCGCCATACTTATACTGCTACCAGCCCTCCTATGGTTGCAGGGTCGTAATCATCACCTAGAAGAACAAGCACCGCAAATTAAGAATCACAAATGGCGAAAAGGCTTTTTGGCAGTCTTCTTGCTCATTATTGGTCTTTCAGCTATCTCGGCCACCATTGGTTTGCTACAAGGACTGCTAACCGCGCTTTCAAGTGTAGGACTCAAAACAAGCGACAACCAGCCAGTGCTCTGGAAATCAATTGTTACTCAGAGCTTCAACATAGTATTACTGGTTAGTACTGCTGCAATCTATGCACGTGACTACCGCCATAACGATGACGCGAATCAGAACCATATCGCTGGTCGCAAATCACTACTCAACAAATCATTGGCGATTATTGTCGGCGTACTGCTCATTGCGTTTATCGCTATTCCATTCCGTAAACAGCGAAATTCCTATGTCGATAATGTCATCAGCGAAGATGTTTCAGCTATCCTTTCTAAGCTACAGACGACAAACAAAAACAAGATCGACTCAGTTGAAGATGTAGATGTCAGCAAGGACATCAAAGCTCGTGCAAAAAAATATAACTACACCATATCCAGTAGTGGCACATCAAAATATTCGAGTACATATAAAGTATGCGCGGAATTTAAAACTGATACTTCAGAACGTCATAACCGCGATAACTACATCGGCCTAAGTAGCATCCTGTCACTCTCTAAACCAAGTACCGGTATCAGCCTTAACTCCGACGACGACAACGATACCGCGCCAGCCGATCGAGCATATCCAGCCAACTCCAACCCCTATGTCCATGGCAAGGGCAAGCAATGCTTCCGTAGCTATGCATACAGCAGCCCTGTTGAAGACCGCTACAACGAAGACGATTCTAGCACCGTTAACTAGCCCCGCCACAGTGCGGCGGCATGAACAATATCACAGTATTTTTGCCGATATACTGCTATATTAGAGATGCGGATTCCGAAGATTATCTGGTTATTATAGATATACGGGAGCGCAACATTCTGGTCAGGTCTCGTCCGAGCCAATGAGCGCACCCACTTTGCTACCAAGCAGAGTTAATCCGAGGGGTCCGCGCTTTGATTTGTTGACCTATATGCAGCCAGTATCCGGACGCGTATACTGAGAAGCAAATGCTTGCAGATATTACGGTATCAGGCTGTAACCTAAGTGCTCCGGTATGTGGGGCGCTAACAATCTACTTTGTTTTGCCGCTACTCATTCTGATAATTTCGTTTCTCGCCTTTATATCGGTACTCTTTTTTGGGGTCCATATTGGCGGCTTAGCATTTATTGGAAAACAAATCACCAAGCAGCAACGCCAGTCGCTCGTTTCTATCCTAGAAGCGGCGGGCTGGAAACAAACCATGCCTCGTCAATCATTTATATACAATTCTGTCATCTGCTCGATAGGTAGGAGGGCTCGCGTACACACGGTATTACAGCAAGGCAACTATACCCTCTCGATCGTAAGCGTTCGTCCGCGCATTGGATTCATGCTGCTACGAAGACACTATGTAATGCTGAGCACCACAACCAGCTATGCACTCCCATACATGCTGTGCCTGCAAACCGATTGGCGATCAAGCCGCCTTGTTCCCCCCAAGAATACGCAAGCAGTATCCGTTGAAAGTAACGATTTTGAACGTAAATATGCCCTGTTTGTTGACACTGACACACCGCAGTTTACCTTTGAAGTACTTGAACCACTGCTGATTGAGCAAATGCAAGCAGTTACCGATCCGATCACCCTCGAAATAAGTGGTAACGAAGAACGACTTATCATGCCGCTATTGGCAGCACAAAAGGACGCCCAGCTACTAGAGAGAGCCAGCAAACTACTCGATGTAGTTCACAAAAATGTCATTCCTCCCAAACGGGCTTCAAAACAGCAAGAGCGTACCTTTGTACCATACCGCAATGTGAGTGCATGGATGTGGCTCTCATTAGTAGATCTACTCATATTTAGCTCTCTCATTCTGCAAGATAGTCGGCTTGATAGCTGGCAGATTGTGGGCGCACTAATGTATCATTCTTCTTCTGTAATAGCGCTCGCCGTGGTTATTGGAGCCATCTTAAGTGGACCAAAACGTAAACTACGAGACTTCAATCGAGAAAAGTACTAGCCATCACTCGGCAGCGGGTATTTACGCGCAAATAAACTGACTTCTTGTTTTATTTGCTTGAGCTGAGATTCGTCATTGCGATGATCGAGGGCGCGCTTCATCCATTCAGCAACCAGCGCCATGTCATCGGGTTGCAAGCCACGAGTTGTCATTGCCGGTGTCCCAAGCCTAAATCCGCTGGGGCGGAAAGGTGGCAACGGATCATTTGGAATCGCATTGCAGTTACCTGTAAGACCCACTATATCCAAAATATCTTGCGCATCGCGGCCGTTAATACCTGCAATGCTTGCCGGCATATCAATCATAATTAAATGATTGTCAGTACCGTTTGTTACCAGCTTGAAGCCTTGTTTCATAAGCTCGTCAGCTAATCGCTTGGCGTTATCTAGCACCAATTGGGCGTATGTTTTAAATTCCGGTTTTAATGCCTCGCCAAAGGCCACCGCCTTGGCAGCTATCGTATGCATATGCGGCCCTCCCTGGAAACCAGGAAAAATCTCACGGTCAATGAGTGTCGGCAGGTTTTGGATTGTGTGCTCTGGCGCCTTGAGTGGATTACCCACCGTCCCTTGGCTCAGAATCAACCCACCTCGCGGACCGCGTAAAGTCTTGTGTGTAGTGGTTGTAATAACGTGAAAACCTGCGTCAATTGGATTCGGTAGCACCCCACCAGCAATAAGCCCAGCAATATGAGCCATGTCCGCCATGAGAACTGCCCCCACTTCATTGCCAATCTCGGCAAATTTTTTATAGTCAAGCGATCGAGGATAGCCACTAAAACCAGCAAGTAGAATCTTGGGCTTTTCCTTTTTGGCTACGGCATACATCTGCTCATAGTCTATTTCGCCAGTTTCGACATCCTTAATGCCGTAGCGGACAAAATTGTAGAGCTTTGCACTACTTGTCACAGGCGCCCCATGCGTTAAGTGGCCGCCTTGATCTAGCTGCATCGCCATAATCGTATCGCCGGGCTTGAGCCATGCCTGATAGACAGCAATGTTAGCAGGCGCACCAGAATGTGGCTGCACATTCGCGTGATCTGCACCAAACAGCTGCTTGGCACGATCAATTGCTAATGTTTCGAGCTTGTCGGTGTTTTCTTGACCCCCGTAGTAGCGCTTACCTGGATAGCCTTCAGAATATTTGTTCGTAAATACACTGCCCAACGCCGTGAGAACATCACGACTAACGTAATTCTCGGAGGGAATGAGCTCCAAGCCTTCTCGTTGTCGCTTTTCTTCAGCAGCTATCAGCTGAGATACTATATCGTCTTGCATTGATTCCTCCAGTTATTCTCACTATGGATATGTTATTGACTGCTGGGCGTTGCATGTGGCCATATTACTTCCTTTGGTTCACACCCCCTGCAGACTTTCGGTTGAAGCATCTATGAGTCATCAGATCATAACCATATTGTATCAGGAAGTCTCCACCCACAAACATGCTTGCATCACTTGGTAAGCAATAGCAGCAACCTGGGCATGGAACGTGTATGATAAAGGTACTACATGCAATTCGAAAAAGAAGACACATCAGTCACCGGCATAATCACCCTGGAAGGTGATGAGCCCCACATAATACACCAGGCACTCATACGTCAAATTTCTCGTGCAGCCCTACAGGGGGAAGCGCAATTTGCGAAGCACAGCCCCATCATAGAAATGGCGAATGCACTTCTCATCGACAATGGCATGAACGCAACACGCTTGCGACTTCGTAGCCATCAGCTTCGAATTCTTGGAGATATAGTATACGACGTGCAGATACAGCTTTCGGCATCACAAATGCGTGACCAAGCGCGGGAACTAGCGATCGAACTGCGTGGTGCCGCTGAACTCATTGATGGCGACCAGGAGTTTGCCGATAATCCAACTATAGAGCAGCTCCTGCGCATGCTTGGCAGTGCTAATGATACTGAAGGACAGAACCCCCTATAGTGCTTGCGCGGGTCTGGGAATGGCGTATCATAATACATAAGCTGTACAAATTTCGCATACGCATATAGGTTGAATATAAAATACCAGATATGATATACTATTTGGTACAAACCCTATGAACACCCAAAGTGCAAAGATAGGATCACTCATCAATCGCATACGTGTCGAGCGAGGCTTGACTCAAGTTGAGTTTGCTAAACGACTCGGCACCTCACAGTCTGCTGTAAATCGCATCGAAAAAGGCAAACAAAACTTGAGTATGGACATGTTAGCCCGCATCAGTGATGTCCTTAAATCACAGCTCATTCAGCTCAATTCCGACACCATGAGCCTCAAAATTGAAGGTGGCCATCAGCTCTCTGGCTCAATCGAAACAAAGTCGAGCAAAAACGGATCGATGGGATTACTTGCAGCAAGCCTTTTAAATAAGGGCACAACCAAGCTCAAGCATGTCCCCAAAATAGAAGAAGTATACCGTATGATCGAAGTGCTACAGAGCATTGGTGTGCAGGTACGGTGGGTTGGCCATGATCTTGAGATAAAACCGCCAAAAGTATTCAACATGGATACCATCGATCACCATGCGGCTCGACGAACGCGCAGTGTCATCATGATGATCGGCTCACTCATGCATAGCCTCAAAGCATTTGATTTACCCTATGCTGGTGGCTGTAAGCTCGGCAAGCGGACCATTAGCCCCTATTTTTATGCGCTGGAAGAATTTGGTGTTGATATTGACACCAAGGACACCCATTACGAAGTCACCGTCGGCAATAAAAAGCCGAGTCGAATTGTACTGTACGAGCCAGGTGACACTATCACCGAAACCATCCTTATGGCTGCTGCATGCTCTGGGCGCACTATTCAAATCCGCAAAGCCAGCGCCAATTACGCAATTCAGGATCTCTGCCTATTCTTGCGTAAACTTGGTGTCAAAATTGACGGTATCGGCACAACTAACCTTACAGTCACTGGTATAAAATCGCTCCCAAATAAAACCGTGTCGTATACCGTCAGCGAGGACCCTATTGAGTCAATGTTCTTTATTACCGCTGGTATCGTGACCAATTCGTCGATAACCATCAAACGATGCCCCTTAGAGTTCCTGGAGCTCGAACTATTAAAACTCCAAAAAATGGGTGCAAAATTCCAGATATCTGATCCGTACAAAGCAGACAACGGCTACACAGAACTCGTGGACATTAAAACCCTCAAGCACGACGGACTGGAAGCACTGCCGGATAAGATTCACGCCTTGCCCTACCCCGGCCTCAATATGGATAACCTGCCTTTCTTTGTTCCCATCGTTGCTATCGCTAATGGCCGAACGCTTATCCACGACTGGACGTACGAAAATCGCGCTATCTATTACACCGAGCTTACCAAGCTGGGCGCACAAGTTGAATTGGCAGATATGCACCGAGTATACGTGAGCGGACCAACCGTCTTTAAACCCGCCGAGGTTATGTGTCCACCTGCGCTACGACCCGGAGCTACTATCCTCATTGCTATGCTGGCTGCCAAGGGAACCTCGATACTGCGAAACATCTACACCATAAATCGTGGCTACGAAGACCTCGCACAGCGGCTAAACTCACTTGGTGCTAAAATCGAAGTTATCAGTGATATTGGCTAAACAACAAAAATCGCCCGATTAATCAGGGCGATGTTATCTATATCTAATCATGGGGCGAGCGATGGGTCTCGAACCCACGGCCTTCGGGACCACAACCCGACGCTCTAACCAACTGAGCTACGCCCGCCATGACGGTTGCCTAAAACAACAGGGGTGATTATAGCGGATCTTGGCCACTATTACCAGTGGACAAAATTACACCCAAAACACTACAAAGTTATATTATCCAGTAGTAAGTCTCATCAGTTATAATAAGGCAGGTCCCGCCCCGGTAGCTCAGCTGGATAGAGCAAGTGGGTTCTAACCATTAGGTCGGGGGTTCGAATCCCTCCCGGGGTACCAGGTAAGACTTTATGATCCTGTACATCAACTGAACAGCGCTAAGAAGGGCTAATTTGGGGTTTCGAATAGCCTGGGTAACACCAATTGAGTCCTTTCGGAAATATTGAACACGTCAGGACTCTTTTCTGTTTTAACAGGGATGACGCGAAGGTATCATTGAGGCTTACGAACTTGTACTGAATAAACTTGGTGATGGCTTCTAGGTTATATTTCTCAATCACGGCGTCGCTTTTAGCAGTCTGTACACCGCTAATTTTTTCTTCTAATAACTTGTTCTGCTCCTTAAAGATTTCATCTGAGTAAATGCCATGTAAGTTCTTTTCAATCAGTGCCTGGCGTAACTCAAAAAGCTTCTTCAGCTCTACATCGGCTGCTTCTCGCTTCTTTCTAAGCGCTCCGATCCGTAGGAAGTAGGTTTGTCGAATATAGGCGTTGATGAGCTCAACGGCCTCTTGTCGGAGACTCATTTTTGTAAGCAATTCATGAGTTAGGTCTTCAATTTGTTTAACTGGCACAGACGAGCCAGCACCACATCGCTTTGGGCAGAAATAATAGCCATATCGTTGTCTTTTACCTTTACTCCAAGCAGCTGTAAAGCCTTGCTGACAAGCTGAACACTTTATAATCCGTTTCAATGGAAAATCTGGATTGTCTTGACTGCGCTTAGATAAGGTTGGAGCAGCATTGCGATTGCGGCCATCTAAAATAGCCTGAACTATATAGAACTGCTCTTCGGTCACCATAGGCGTATGTTGACCCTGAACCTCCAAACCATATTTTCGAGATGTAATTTTACCTGCATAGAACTTGTTTCTAAAAATGCAGCTTAGAGTCTGGGCCCGCAGTGGTCTTTCTGCTCGACCCTTTTGTCCGGCCAATATTCCCTGGTCGTTTAGTATTACAGCAATTTCACGCAAGCTTTTGGTGCCTGTCAGCATTAGTTCCCAAGCATTTTTCATAACAGCAAAGGTTTCGGGGTCTTTGACAGCATAGCCATTCTCGCTTTTGTAACCGAGCGGAATATTACCGTTGGGTAGTCCACTCATAAAACGAGCCTTCATGCCATTTCGTGAACGCTCGCCACGTATATCATTGTCCATCTGGGCATAACTGGCCAGCATAGTTTCAATAAACTTCTCGGTCGGGCTATCCCAGTTGGTTCACTGGCAGAGATAAGTGTAAGCATTTATGATTTTTAGAAAAAAATTAACAGATTGAAATTAGAATTGCCGTTATTTGCAACAGAGGTAAGGATACTCTAATTCTCATGAATCCTTACAGTCCCAACACCGATCGTGTGCACGGCGGCAGAAGGTGTGGTATCATAAGAAATACAGGACTCCGCGTCCGAGAGGCCCGCAGTACGGCAACTGCACAGGTTCGGTCTCTCGCGAGCCAGATCCAAATCGAGATCAGTGAACGGGCGGAGTGACCAGCCATGTCCAAGTCTCACAAGAACGCTCCGAACAATCCGCCGGTATGCATGGAGGTAACCGTCGGCTCGTCCGATCCGTTTGATCCGTTTGATCCTTGCACAGACGATGTGCTCCGCGAACGCGGCGAGATGAGTCGTCACCTAGATTTTGTCCTCGGTCGAAACGCCATACGCAACATGAGGCAGCAACTTCAGCATTCCGAAGTCGACCTTGCCGACGACGCCACTTCAGCTCCGAGGGACTCTTAGCCCTCCCGCCCGGAACGCAGCGTTGCGTGGTTGACATGCGACACTGCATGAGCGCAGAATTGAGTTGTTATGTCGGTCGCTTTTCCTCGACTGGTTGAAGCTTATTATGGGTGCGCCATAGGCGGACCTGGCTTTGACACGCCCTTTCTCACCGGAGGCGGCGATGGCCGGTGACCTTGGACCCCACGAACTAGCGTGGTCGCGTTCCAGTGTTGATGGAGGCCGCTTGGCTGCAGTGTTGGTTGCCTTTTCCGAAATGGACGCCACGCCTGGATTCCACGTCGCTGCAGCGGCTGCCGAGCGTCCAGAGCTCATCAAGGAAGGCTGCCCCGAGCTTCAAGCCTTGCTGGAGAACATGCAGTTGCTCGCGAGCCGCACTGGCTGGGAGCTGCAGGACGTCGCGGACGCGCTGGGTTGCCCGAACGTCGACGCCGAGTA
>CAYYKI010000013.1:0-26417 GCA_964440975.1 uncultured Candidatus Saccharibacteria bacterium
TCTCTAATGCGGGGAGGCGAGAAGAGGTTTGACACCCGTGTCTAGAGGGAGTTGGACATCAACACTCAGGGCAGAAGTCCGCTACTGCTACGGGCCCTACAACTTGCATATTGCTGAACTTGCAGCAGTGGACCAGGAGGGACTCGAACCCCCTACCACCGGCTTGATGGGCCGGGACACATACCTATGCGCTTCTGGCCCAATGAGCATTGACCGATCAACTTGTTAACGGCTTTTCTAGTCAAGCAAGCTGAATTACGTCATGCAGGCTTATAAGAAAATCCAATAAGTACTTAACCATAAAGTTGTGGAGTATTCAATAGTTTGGCGCGACATTGTTAAGCTTATGCTTTGCTGCTTGCTTGTTTACCGTTAATTGCTATGCTTCTACGCGACTAGTACTATGGTGATAGCTACGAAACTCGCTCCAGTAATTCGCAGAAAGCAATGTAATGTACATGATTAAGCAGCTCCAGGTGTATAGTGTCCGGGTCATCGTGACGGTATGGCTTGTCACTTCGGTCGTACTTACCGGTAATTATCTTGTGCGCGAGAATCCACTGCAATATATATCTACATCGCCGACGGTACGCCAAAATAACTCAGGCGATATCGCCAACCGTACCGCAAGAGCTTTGTATACCGCCTACCCAGAAACTTCAGGCAAGCCAGTTTCCGTGTGGTCGGAAACGCCCTTTGTCGCCCTGCCCTACAATTACTGGCTGTATCCAAGCCAAGTTGTGTATACGACTGCGGATATACATGCATCAACGGCAACAAAACAACAGCAATTACGCGATTATATCGCCAATCCACAAACTGAAATACAGGTCTATGTTGGATCACTGGAATTACTGGAATCGTCTGCAGCACGACCAGCCCCAAACCGCATAATTAATAAATTCTACGATGATGGATCCACTATTGCAGTGAGGTATAGCAAGTGAGTGCCTTATCCTACCTATTAGCGTTTTTCGCATTCATTGCCGTCTATAGCTTTAGCGCTTTATGCGGATTGTGCATTTTGAGTTTTAGGAACAGAAAGTACGTCAGCATACTCGAGCTTATGCTAGCTCCAATGGCTGGGTTAGCAGCACTCGGGTTGCAGCTGTGGTGCTATGGCTTACTTAGCATACCCTGGAATCGATGGTCGCTCGTACTTCCGTGGTTGCTAGCGAGCCTACTGCTACGGCAACGTTTAAAACACAGCCTGCAAGCCATTAAAAAAGATGCCCACTCTCAGACCTACAAATGGAAGCAGCTTCTTGGATGGCCGATTTTCCTAATTGGAATATGTTTTGTAGCCATATGCATATACACAATACATACCATTGGTCAGGCAAACACCTCGGCTGACTATTTGGCTTTTTGGGGGTATAAAGCTAAAGAGTTTTATGGCCAGCAAGCAGTCTATGTTAACGAGTCTATACGCAGCAGTGTACGGGTAGCCAATTATTTTCATGTCGACTATCCTCCCCTGTACCCGCTCATGGCAGATGCACTCTATGTACTTAAGGGCTCAGTAAGTGAGCTACTCATGCGAAGCATCCCACTCATGTTGTGGCTCACAGGTTGCCTGACAATCTTTGCCTGTATCGCCAAACGCTCCGGGGCTAAGACAGGTCTAGTATTTAGCAGCCTGCTCGTTCTCGGCCCACCATATGTACATGTGTTATTAACGGGCAAATACTTAGCCTTTGCAGATCTGCCAATTTCGACCTTTATGCTGTGTGCTGGACTATACGCAATCAAGGTATTCAACCAGTCAGATAAGCAAGCGCCACTAATTGCAGTTGGTTTTGCCGCAGCGGCGGCGCTTATTAAAAATGAAGGAATGCCGTTCCTGCTATTAATTGTGGGCTTCTGCGGACTGACCCTGTTCAAGCGATACGCCCATACGCTGAAGCCCAAGCACATTAGTCGCTCACCTTTACTGGTTTATGCCGTATGGGTCGCCGCCTGCCTGATACCACTTGGATTATGGGAGCTGTACAAACACCGGCACGGTATTGGCTCCGAATTCGCGCTAAACGGCGAGCAAATTGGTCCCAGCGGACTAGCACGCCTTCGATTCATTGCGCATATATTGCGAAATTTTGTTTTCGAGAGCCAGGTGTACGCAATACAACTATGCATCATTGTATTCGGTGCAATCATGTCGCTTTTTCAACGCAACAAGGAGCTGGCACTAGTGTCTGCCATTGTCATATTACAAATCGGTGCATACATCGTCAGTTACTTCTTGAGCCCACATGAGCTAAACTGGCATATATCAACGTCAATCGATCGATTGCTTACCCAAGTGCTTCCATTGACTGTACTCGCTTTAGCACTCGCAACCCCGACAATAGAGCGTCGCACAAAAAACACTACTGCGATATAGTCGGTAAGCTGACGAAGTTGATGTTGCTCGGCACGGTTAACATCGACTCGTCGACAGACCAGTCGGAGCATTTTAAGTCAAACTTTTGGTTCGGATCGGCGGTGTTTGAGGTGCTACCTGGGCTCTGCGCCGAAGGCTGGTTTTGCGTAAACTGCGCCTTATCGTATACAAAACCGGCAGTACCCTGATCGGTAGTTGTCCAGCTATACACCTTATCGGCAAGTAGCAGGATATTCATTTCGCCCTTATTGTTTTCGTCACTGTTTACTTGCATCTGCATGCGTCCACGACCCTTGCCGTCAACGTACATTGTTCCCTTGCTTTCACCGGCACTGCCATTGTAGCTATATGTACATTTGTGCGAACGACCAGCGTCTACCATAGTAAACAAGTTTCCGTTGGTGGTTTCTTCGGAAGAAGTTTCTTTAGTTTCATTGCTTTGTTGTGTGGCCTGCGTGTTCGCAGCTGGCGTATCCTTACGTGTCAGCAGTACCGCACCGATTCCAACGACCGCCACTACTGCAATAATCGCGAGTATCTTTTTATTCATAATTTCCTCCTATTACTTCTTTTGAAAAAACACTAGTTTATATCCGTCTGGATCTCGTAACACAAACTCTCGGCGACCCCATGGCCAGTTGCGCGGTTCGCTCGAAGGCTGCAAGCCCAAAGCTACCACCTCAGCATAAAAATCGTCAACATCCTCTACGTTGATCTGTAAAAACTGGCCAGTTCCTTTGCTCGCTGCTTGGGCCTCTTTTTCGAATGCCGATGATACGACTGATGATTGCGCAACAAAATCAATCCAGAACCAGTTTACATAGGCTGTCGCATGCGCTTCATCTTGCTTGCCAAATCTAAAGCCAAGCGAATCATAGAAAGCTATCGTTTTTTGCAAATTCTTGACGTAACAAACCAAACCAGAAATACTCTTCAGCTTCATGTTTATAAGTATAACACTGGCCTACTACCGACAGGGCATATCCTAGGCGTGAGCAAGATCCTGTAGCGCAATGACCGTGTCGGGCATCCACCCATGATCTTCGAAGCGCTCAAGATGAATTCCAAGTAAATGATCAACCTGTGCGTCTAGCGAACCGTGCGTTTCGCACAACGCTTCAAGCACCTTCAGTGGATTTTTGAATCGGTCACGATTGTAGGATCGATTAGCCGTGATCGCTTCGTATACATCCGCGATTCCCAGTAAGCCGCCCAGCTGTTGCAGCTCAGGATCTTGCAGTTCGGCAAAACTTACCACACCAGCCTCTTGCATACGGCCAACTTCCTCGAAACTCGGATAGGCAGAGTAGCCAGGCGACTCATTGTGACAATGGTGCGTCAACACAAGGTTGGCAACGCGACGAGGTGCTTCTGGATGAATAGGCTGCCCATCAGCAGTATATAGCTCGACGGCACGCAAAAATCCATACCGTGGATGTTCCTCAATTTTTCGACGTTCTTCTGGCGACAAACCAGAAGCGGAATGAACAATGTCCGGATCGACGTCAACCTTGCCAAGATCATGCAATAAAGCGCCTTGAGCGAGCTGGGAACGTAATGGCTTGGCAACATCACTGGCAATAGCCAAATCTACAGCTAGCAACCCAACCCCAACAACATGCTGAAAGGTTGCGACATCATAGCTACGTATTTGATCCAGGCCCTCGGCCACAGGACCTTCTGCCATGAGCTGCGCAACTTCTTCTTTAGCCTGATCTGATACTGGTAGCTCTTCAAATGGAGCCATAGCAGACGGTAACTTGCCAGTGAGACTGCGCTCAAAGTTAACAGCAAGGCCCTGTTCGTTCCTTTGAATAACTTCGATCATAATTCTTACAGTTTATAATATTTCAACTGTTTTGTCAATATCTAGTTGTCAATAATATGACAGATTTGAACACTAATTAGATATGCAAGATTGCCATAATTAAATGTGACGGGGCGAGGGGTGAGTGATACGAAGGGTTCGTTGCCTGGGTGTGAGCTAGTTTGGGCCGGGCTGGCACATGCTTCACTACACCCAGGCGTACGAACCTCAGCTGCGCCTGACCATCTCCTCCAGGGTGATGAACCAGTCAGCACCTTCGAGGACCTCATGGAAGTCCAGCACGTCGTCGTGGGTGATGGTTTCACCCGTCGGACGCTCACCGAGCTCGGCCGGTAGACGCCACTCGACGTAGCGGACACCAGCACGGACCAGGATGTCGATCACCTGATCTTCGGCGTCCTTGACATCCGTCATCCGGCAGACCGGACAACGAAAGATGTAGGTGCCGTCGCCGGTGTCGCTGCAGATGCGGACCTGGAGGTCGGAGGACCGCAGCTCAACATCGCCGCACTCGGAACAGGTTGCCCTGATGAGAGCCATGTTGCTTCACCTCTTTTTCAATACTCGCTCCGTCACGGAGTGTCCCACAGATGTGAAACTAAACTTACTTTATCATTTTTGGGACAGTACTTCAACTATATTATTCAATAATGTTACTAAACGTCGTCCTATTCTTATATGCAAAAGCTTTTCTAGTCATAGGGTTGCTGTACAGTACCACTACCTTGCGCGTCGATATCCACCATTTCAGGCAGTTGATAGTCGGCGAGATAGGTTTTGAGAAGACTAAAAGCTGCCGGCGACCACTGTACATATTGTTGTCGTCCGCGCTTATGTTTGAGAACGAGCTGCGCCGATTCAAGCACCTTAATGTGCTTGGATACCGCTGCAAAGGAGATAGAAAAATGCTGCGCAATGTCGCCTACTGTTAACTCTTGCTTTGCTGCCAACTGCAAGATTTGACGGCGAGTGCTGTTTGCAAGTGCTGCAAATATGGTATCGAGATCGGCTACATATTCAACCATGTAGTTAAATAGTACCGATCGATCCAAACGTAAGCAAGTTTACACATGGAGTATTTACGATCATATATTGCTTATGTTTGAATAAAGGTAGATGGTTAAAGCAAAAACAAGCTGGCTCGAGCCTATAGCGCTCCGTATTACAAGAACGCACTTTGCGTATGTTGTATTCTACGGATTCGCTCTCGTTATATTTGATACTTGGAACTTGCTTACACACGATGCCGCTGCCGAACGATGGCTGGCCACAGGAGTGCTCCTCGTAGTTACCACGCTTATTTGGTACGCGATTCGACTTCCATTTCTGGGTAAGAATAGGCATTTTTTCTTGGTATGGCTACTAATTATTGCGGATATTCTGTTTGCCAGCTGGAACGTTTACACTCAACGGGGTATGGCCTCAAAAGCCGTCGCACTATTCATAGTGCCTATTGTTACTGCTGCGTTATTGCGAAGTCGAAGCACATTACTGGCAGCAACATCGCTAAGTGCTACTAGCTATGCGCTAGCTTGCATTCAATACTTCTACAACCATTATGGCGAAGGTTACCGGGTTGAGTTATGGGGTGAGGTTTTCTTTTATGCTGCGCTTTTCTTTGTAATCACCTGGCTCCTGTTGGTCTTTATTACCCAGCCTAAAGAGTAGGCAAACAATTCGGTTCTATTAAAGGCCCAAGTAGTCATGTAAGCAGATATGTAGATCAAGATGAATAAGAATGGAATTGCCTAGTAGTAGGTGGGTGCGACGTCAGTCGTCGGCGATAGACGCCGCACCCACAAGACCTACGCCGTTACCGGAGCGAGCTTCTGAGCGGATCAGTCCATCAAGCCATAGTGGCCAGTGATGCCCAAGCCGTCCGGCTGAGAACGTCGCCGCGGCCGGGGCCGAGGCTGCGCGGGCACGCCGCCAACCTCACCAGGCTTGGGATCGGGTGATCCGGCCGAGACTCCAGCACCTGCCGGAGCGGGCCCCGACCGATCGTCGCTCGAGATGTCCCCTTCGGCTCGCGCCTCCCCATCGGTGCGCTGTGCGCCCTGAGCAGTCTCTCGCTGCCGCTTTGTATGCGTACTGGCTGGCATTCATTGTTCCTGTTCTTTGGCCGTTAGGTATAGCCAACTAGACAATTCCATATACTGCTGTTGCAGTAATATTACTTTATTAAGTTCCTAACCTTGTGTCAAATATCCTGGTTTAGCCGGTTATTCGTTTCTGAAGCAGGTTGAGCAGGTATTCATACTTCGCAGCGCAGAGCCATATAATAATTAGAACGAGCGCCGGAAATATTACCAGGCTTTCAAACCACTTGCCTGTCTTAATACGCCATCGCCGTAGTGGCGGAAAACCAAATTTAATTGGAATCGGCAACAACCATGGCACACCTTCTTCAGTCAAACTGTCCATAAGCAAATGTGATATAACGCCGATCATAAACGCCCACCATACCATACCAACGTCAACAGTCGGCATCAGTGGCTGTATAAAGGCTAAGAGCATGCGGGCCAACGCGCCAAAGGCCGCCACGCCTAGTATTGAATGTGTCAAAAAACGGTGGCCACCCAACACCTTTCCCGCAAATCGCCCGAATACTCTAGTGACCGGGAGATTCTTCCAGAGCGGCGCTGTTGGCTGATCTATATCTGGCAAGATACCCCCAATTTGGTTTGCCAGCAAAGCCGCCACCGCTGTTGACAGCCGTATCGACTCAATTGGGTTAACAATTACGACTACGCCGAGCAGTGTTACTGCAGCAAGATCATGCGTGCGTCCAGTCATAAGCAGTATTATAGCTTACCGATCAAACGTGACTATATCACCATCCTGTGAACAGCCGACACAATATTGCTTATGGTTTAGGCGACATAGTTGGCGTCAGAGAATTAATCTGCAAACACTATGTATACTTAAAGGATGTCGCGATTTAGCTGGGAGAATATCAAGCAGAACGTTTGGCGTTGCTTTGGAGTCATTGCTACTGGGATTTCAGTTGGTGTGTTTATTGGTGCGCCGAGCTGGCCGACGCCCGATAAGCTTTTCGTATTCCTGCTATTCATATTTATGATCTTTGGTCGAGGCTGGGTGTTTACGAAACGGATGGGGCCATTTGTTGCCCTTCTGTTGGTATACGAGTCTTTCCGAGGGCTTGTGCCGTCACTTAACCACAGAGTTGATTATCACATTCTGCCAGCAATCGACCGAGTATTGGGTTTTGGTGAGCTGCCCACAGCTCGACTCCAGCAATGGCTTTGGCAGGGACATCTACAGTGGTATGATTTTGCTTTTTATGGAGCCTACATGTTGCATTTTGTGTTGCCAGTCGCGTTAGCATTGTGGATTTGGAAAACACGCGAGTCAGCATACTGGCAGTTTATCGCTACCTATCTCACGACATCGTTTATTGGTTTTTTTGGCTTCTTACTCTTCCCTGCTTCGCCACCATGGCTTGCGTCCGATATGGCCATCATTCAGCCAATTACTCGTATCTCTAGTCATGTATGGAGTGCTTTTGGCATCCACGACTTCCCTAGCCTGTACAACCGCATCTCTCCTAATCCAGTGGCTGCCATGCCATCACTGCATGCCGCCTACGCCACGCTTATTTTTATATTTGTATACAAACTGTATGGCTGGAAGTGGTCGTTACTCGCGGCTCTGTATCCGTTTCTTATATATATGGGCACTATCTATCAAGGCGAGCACTATCTCATTGACGAAATAGCCGGAGCAGCTGTGGCGGTCCTCACCTACTGGCTCGCGCCAAAGCTCCTCAAGGCAATCCAGGCCATCGCAAAGCATTTTTTTGAACTACGTCTTCCGAAGACGTTTCGCAAACGTGTCCTGTAACTTTTTAAGTTTTGGATTGATTATTATCTGGCAGTACGCTTGATCTGGGTGTTTTTTAAAGTAATTCTGTTGTTCTGGTTCAGCTGGATAAAATGCCGCCAGCCGCTCAACTTCAGTAACAATCGGGGAATCCCATACTTTTTGCACGCTTTTAATTGAGTTATTTATAACTTCAAGCTGTGTGTCATCGGTATAAAGAATAATTGACCGATACTGCGGGCCTATGTCGTTACCTTGCTGGTTGCGTGTAGTCGGATCATGGAGAGACCAGAATATATCTAATACATCCCGTAAGGCGATCTTATCCACATTATACGTCAGGCGCACAACCTCAGCATGCCCAGTCAGTCCAAATGCGACATCGTAATAGGTAGGATCACTTTCTATGCCACCCGCAAAACCAGAAACAACCGATGTCACTCCCTCGATGAGCTGAAAGGCAGCTTCTAGACACCAAAAACACCCACCACCCAGTACAACTGATTCTTGCATGACTCTAAGTATACGCTCCAGATATCCACCTGCAGAGTAAAAAAGCTAACTGCTTCGCGCAAGCAACAGCGTATTATTCTACACATTAACAAAGGAGTTTACATGTTAGTTGTCGTGGCGATTCTATCTTTGCTATGGGTACTGGGTTTGCTTGGCGATATTGGCGGTGGGTTAATACACCTATTGCTCGTTGTTGCACTCGTTGTGTTTATTTATAACCAGCTATCTAGCCGCAGAGCTCCCTAGTTAGGGGCTTGTCGGTGTCGTCGGGCCAAAGGTCTCGCCTGGTCTTTGAGTGGCCGATGGTTGCACGGGAGAAGGCTGAGGTGCAACCGGCGCTACTGCTTGGACAGGTTGCGGTACGGGTTGCTGATCAATCACGGGCTGTACTGATCCCTGTGGAATCTGAGGCGTTAACGTTGGCGCCGGACTAGCCACCGGCGATGGAACCGGAGCCACTTGTGGCATAGATGGCGATGGCGGCGCAGCTACGGGTTGTGGAGCAATAGGCATCTGCGGCGGCACTACAGGTGCTGGTGCTGTAGGCTGATAGGCCGGTTGACCACTAGGTACCTGCGGCACGGGCTGCGGAGGCTGTACTTGCATAGGAATATATGCGGGCATAGCCGAGTGTCCTGCTGCAAGCGGTTGATGCAGTTGCGCCATCATTGCCTGCCCACGTTTGGCGTGCCGGATTAAAGCGAGTATTACCAATGTTAACATCACCGCAAAAACTGCCAACAGCATAAGCAAATTTTTAATTGCTTTATTGCCAGACAAATCTTCGCCGTTTGCTATTTTTGTATTCGCTAATTCTATGAACTGCGTTGCTAAGTAGTTTTGTGGGTATGCGTTCTTGACTTCATCAAACTTTTTTACCGCATCCTTATAGTGGGCGATCGAGAACTTATCGATACCATCTTCCCATTTACTAGATATATCGCTGTTTGTATCTAACTGCATGCTGTTCTTGCTCAGTAATAACTTAAAGTCAGCGATATCTCGCAGGATGCCAACTTTGGAAAATTTAGAAACACCAGCTTCCGGATCGTCGACATCGCCACTGTAAGTTGTTAATCCAACCGCCTTGCCATCCTCGTCGAAAGCTGGTCCACCGCTATTGCCCTGAGCAATAGGCAAGTTAGCAACTACAAGCTTGCGATTACTTTTATCGGAATCAATCACGATATCCGTCACATTGCCCTGTGTAGCAGATGGTATTGTTCGGTCTTTTTTAGTAATAACACCACCGTCAACAAAACCAGGAAACCCAATAGCTGTTAGCTCAGAGCGCGGGCTTAATTCCTCAATTGAACCTAATGTATTAACCGGAAATTCCTTGCCATCAATTTTAAGAATTGCGACGTCTGAGCCGGTAGATTCGCTGATATTCTGTCGACTGCCCTTGTGATGTTTGTCATCAAAATCCATGGCGATAAACTTAGCCTCGACATTCTTGTCAGTAAAATAAAAACTCAGCTTGCTGCCCTCTATTTTTGGCTTCATTGGTTCATCACTCAGCTGCACGACAAAGCTTTCTGTGCGATTTGTGCCGACAAGATTCTCTGCCGAAAACTCGTTAACCGTTGCGAGAATTTCGTCAAATGCAGAAACGTCACCGTTATCTAGACGTGTTGCGATCAATCGCGCTTCGGCGTCACTTAGCAGCTTGGCGTTAATAAGAAACTTGAGGTATTGCACGGTCGGTTCTTGCTGCCGTGATGCATAGGTAATCATAAGGTAGGTTTGGTAAATGGCTGCATTATCAAGCTTTACAACATGACCGTTGGTGCTGATAATGCCGTCTTTTGACACAATAGATCCACTACCTGCTCCTGCACCACAAGCATTACTAACTTTTGGCAGACGGACACCATTATCTGCAATAATCTCTATATCCGCACAAGCTATTGAGCCAATCCGTACAACTGCTGGCTGATGCTTGGCGACAATCTTAAGTGCCGAGTCGCCTCGTAGACTCACCGGAGCATTGACGAATCCGCTTGGTGCCTCAGCAGCCGCCAACGACACTTTTCCTTTTGGCAACAAGCCAAGTATTGCAGTGTCTGGGGGCACAAATTGCAACGTGTCAATTATTTGGGCAAAGCCCGCCTGGGTGGTATTTGAGACCGTTGGAGCTCTGAGTATCGCTGCATAAGGACGACCATTCTGAACAGTTACGTACAATACTAGCTGCCGGACGGTCTTTAGCCCATCTTTATCAGTCGCTACAAAACTGCGCTTATGATAACTCGCGACACCGTGTTGCTCAGTGATGTCACCCGTAAGCTCTAGGGTGCTTTTCTCCGTAATAACCGACTCAAAGTATGCATCTGCAACCGCCTGTTCTGACAAATCTTTACCAAAACGTTTGCGATTAACTTCGGTAAAGTTTTTATCCTTTGAAGTCAGTATCTCTAAGTTTCCGCTTCCTTCGGAGGGAACACCTTCCTTGCTGCGATTGCTAGCGACAATTCGAAGGTAGCCACCTTTGCCTAGGCCATCCTCAGGGAGCTCTTTGCCGTCTGCCTGCATAGCAGTAAGTGAAACAGTCGATTTGTCATAGTTAACTACAAAACCGTACGTCGACTCTACTTTGGTAAGCGTGACCTGAGCAGCACTTCCGTTGATGACCTCTCGGATTGCTTCGGTAGCCTGTTTCTCCTTTTGACTATTACGACGATGCTCTCGAACAACAAAGGTAATCGTTAGCGCAATAAGCCCTAGCAACAAAACAAGTACCGACAGCAACAACCGTGATCGACGAGCATGCTTACGGTGCGAATATTCCCTCTTGGCCTTTGTGGTATTTTTTTGCGCCATCTAACCCCTGTAGTGCTATTGCTATTAGTTTAGCATAACCAGTAGTTGATATCATCTACTTATGCGTTCGCTAACTGCTCGTCAATTTGATAACCTCGTGCTCACTGCCGTAAACAATCTGCCTGAGCCATTTCGGTCTAAGATAAACAACGTGGCTTTTGTTGTCGAAGATACGCCATCAGCGGAGCAACGACAAAAGCTACAACTCACCAAACATCAATCGCTGTATGGTTTATATGAGGGCATCCCGCTAACAGAGCGCACTAACTATACGCACGTTCTCCCAGATAAAATTACTATCTTCAAAAAAGTCATTGAGTTCGCCAGTCAAAATAATGAAGACGTAGAAAAACTGGTACGACAAACGGTTTGGCACGAAGTTGCTCATCACTTCGGACTCGGGCACGGCCGGATTGAGGCGTTGCAGCAAAAACAATCCAGACGCAATCAAGTGTGAACGATATACTATACCAATGACCCATAGCGATGTGTACCAACAACTCAAACGCAAAGCAACTCCAGAGCGTGCAGCAAACTCAGAATGGTTCTTTAAAACCGAAAAAGGCCAATACGGCTATGGCGATCAATTTTTAGGAGTAACCGTACCGGAACAACGCAAGATTGCTCGGATATACAGAACCATGCCACTAGCAGAAGTAGTCAAGCTACTAGCTTCGCCATGGCATGAATGTCGGCTCACCGCGCTCATCATCATGACAGAGCAGTTTAAGCGGAGCGGTATGGTGGAGCGAGAGCAAATCTACAGTGCCTACATGGCGCATCGAAAGCAAGTCAACAACTGGGATCTTGTCGACACCTCAGCCCATAAAATTGTTGGCGCCTGGCTGTTAGACAAGCCTCGAGACCCCTTATATGTGCTAGCAGAATCAAAAGTTTTATGGGATCGTCGAATTGCTATTATTGCAACTTTTGCTTTCATCAATCGCGGTGATCCCAGCGACGCTATCGCACTCTGCGAGAAATTACTTCAAGACAGCGAAGATCTGATGCACAAAGCGGTGGGTTGGACTTTGCGGGAAGTCGGCAAGCGCTGCGACCGATCTTTGCTTGAAACATTTTTACACGAACATACAGCTACGATGCCACGAACTACGCTGCGCTATGCTATAGAGCATTTCGATACGGAAACTCGGCAAAAATATCTAAAAGGCACCACTTCTAGCTAAGCACTGCAGCGCACCAAGCATTCGGTGCCTAACATGCCATCGATGAAGGTTTGATCAAAGCTTTCCAATACCGACTCCATCTGCGATGGCATCGCCGCAATCGCTGCTCGCTTGCGACTCAGTACAGACTCAGGCAGATGCAGGCAAATATCGCATGCCGATTGCGGCTTTGTGGGCGGCATCTCAATTGCGAAAAACATATTTAGTTTCGCATCTGCCTTGCGATAATGTGAGGTATATCGTTCTTTAGAGATCACGGGATGATACATTTCAGCAGCAGAGCCCGATGCAATAAGTGCAGCGTGCGTCCACCTACACACTGCTTGGTGATCAGGATGCCCAGTCATTCCTTCGCGACCAAACGTAATCACTGTCTTTGGTTGCACCTTAGCAATAATTGTTTTGAGTTTTCTGACTGCTTCACTATCCGGCACTTCATAGCAGCCTCCATCAGGGAAATCTAGCCAATAATGCTCGTCTATGCCATAAGCGTCCAAGGCTGCTGCCATCTCTTCGGTACGTACTTGCGCAAGGCTTTCAAGCGGCCACTTACTTGTGTCCTGCGACCCAGCCTCACCACGTGTCGCCGTGACACACACAACCTGCTGACCATTGCACGCTGCCCATGAAAGCAAGCCACCACAACAGAACGACTCATCATCGGGGTGGGCCCATACCGACAGTATTGTTCCCAGCTCCGAAATGTCCGACATTGACGTAATCGGCTTCATGGCATCAGTCTACTCGCCCCTGTTATTTTTGCAACCATATTCTTACACCGTGTTACGATGTGAATATGCAATCACTGCCCTTTAGCATAGAGATATTAGGCGTTCTCGGGCTATATGGCATCATATTTATCGGCATTGAAGCCTTGCAAGCAAAACACCCAATTGATAGCGAGTTGGCTCGTAAGTCGACGCATATAATCGGTGGTTTTTTGGCTGCTTCACTACCACTCGTACTGCAGCGCTGGCAAATAGTGGGCCTTGGCCTTGTCATGGCGTTAGCTATGGGATTATCAAAACGACACAATCTGTTTCGATCTATCCACCGTAAGAATCGAAAAGGCCATGGCGAAGTGTGGTTTCCCTTGGGCATCGCCTTGTTGGCCATCGTAGAACCGTCAAGCGACCTGCGTTTTATTAGTGGAGTTCTTGTGCTTGGTGTAAGTGATGCGTTAGCAAGTATTGCGGGACTCCGCTACGGCAAACGAAAGTACTTTACGCTTGGACAGCACTGGAAGACCTACTTAGGTAGTACTGTTTTTTTACTTAGTAGCGCAGCTATTTTGGTACTTGTGTTTACAAACCTTGCCGGTATTCCGTTACATCAAGGTATCGTTCGTTATATATTTGTCGCACTAACATTAACAGCCATCGAGGCCCTCAGCCATAAAGGGTACGACAATTTCCTTTTACCCGTCTCGACCTGTGTGCTCCTTCGGCTTGTTGGCTTAGCGTAAGAGCTTTTGCTTGACACAGACCTGCACCTATATAAGCATTAGGGTAATGACAAATCATCGAAAACACATATCAAATGCCGGTATTGCCGCACTGGAACTCATCGTGCTTATTTTTGTAATTGGAATTCTTGCAGCAATCAGCGTATTTGTGATAACCAACAAAACCAAGGATTCACCAAGCGCGCACCGCGTTACGGTACCTTCGGCAGTACAAATATCAGTCGATGGAAGTACCGGCGCAACTGAATCAATTGACACACAGGAACTAGCTGATGAGGCAAAACAGTCAACTGCAGGCGACAATTCGTTCACGCAAGCGATAAATGAAGAAACGGCCGGGGTTCAAAAAATTAGCGAAGCTTACGACGACAATGCGCTATAGGTTCTTGATGTTACTTTCATTAGTGATGAGTACCTGTTCAACGGTAACTATTTGGGCCATCCCGCCGTCTCCAGCTGCTCCTTCGGGATTTTGTAGCACGCTAGACACCAAAACCAGTACCATGGCGAGCACCATATCGCAACGCCACGAGGATCTACAGAAAAATCGTGACGTAAAAATAGCCTCTATCGCGGCCAGTAGCGTCAAACATGAGGAGCAACTAAAGCTAGATAGAGCAGCGTGGGACGACAAGCGCACTGAGAACGCCACCAAACTACGCCAGCGGGCAAAAACACCTCTGCAACAGTCAGCTGTCGAAACCTATATCTCTGCAGTTAGTAGAGCGGTCACTAACCGTCGTAAGGCATTAGATGCCGCCCAAAAAGAGTTCGATCAAAAATCGCTCGCCCTACTCAGTGCGCGTAAGCAAACAGTGCGAGATCATGTAGACAGCTTCAAAAATGACGTTAGTGCCGCAATTAAAGAAGCAAAATCCAGCTGTGCAAGCCAGCCTCAACAGACAGATGAAATCTATAGAACACTTAAGCTTGCGTTGCTTTCTGCTCGAGAAGCATTTAACCGGGCTGACAACACGACTAATTTAGTGAATAATGGTAGTGATTTAGTAAAGGCGCGCACAGCGGCTGTTGCTAGTGCCATCGAGATATACAAATCAGCAGTCGAACAGGCAAAAACAGATTTGAAAGGAGCTTTTGGTGACCAAACTATCTAAATTCATAATAGCGGTTGGCTGGATCAGCGGCTGGGCTGGCGTGTATCTTACCTACGTGCGAAATAACGCACTCGGCGAAATTATCTTTGGCGCGGCAATCTTACTTTTGGTTATCAACCATATTCGCATCTGGTACCAGCGGGATAGCGATAAATCTATAAACAAATCCGGGCTTGTTTTATCTTACCTAAGTCTTGCCACGTTTTTTATCGGTGGTGCTGTTGGGTCAGTATACTACGGGTTCTGGGAGTTCCTGCTTAAAAAGTAATACTCATCTAGCTGATAATACCACCACCTAGGCATACGTCATTTGCGTAAAGCACCGCTGACTGACCGGACGTTGCCGCGCGTATCTCTTCCGTCAACATGATACGGCCAGCCGATACGTCAACACTTGCTACCTCGATAAGCTCGCCTCGGTGCCGGCTACGCACGCATAATCGCTCGTTCGAACTAGGAGATTGATTGATCCAGTGCATCTGACGCAGCGTTAACTTGCGAGTCCATAAATGATCGTCATTTAGGTCGGTTGAAACGTAGACGATATTCTGTTTCATATCCTTAGCCGTGACATAATACGGCATTCCCCCACCTACCTCTAGGCCATGCCGCTGGCCTATGGTATAAAAAACTGCTCCATCGTGCCGACCAACCACCTTCCCTTGTTGATCTACGACATCTCCAGATGTAGTCTGAATATATTGACTCAGAAATTCTTTTATACCAACCTTCCCAACGAAACAAATCCCCATCGATTCTTTCTTTTTAGCAGTGACCAAGTTGCGCTCTAACGCCAACTTTCTGACTTCATCCTTGAGATAATCGCCGAGTGGAAAGAGGGTCTTATGCAGTGCATCAGATGTAACACGGTATAAGAAGTATGTTTGATCTTTGTTCGTGTCCTTGGCCATCAGTAATTTACCGTCTTGTGCCCGTGCATAATGACCCGTGGCGATCATATCTGCTCCATCAGCAAGGGCTGTCTGCAAAAACAACTTGAACTTAACTTCTTGATTACACATGATATCGGGGTTTGGCGTATTGCCGGCCTGATATTCCCTAACCATATAGTCAACGACTTGCTGCTTGTATTCATTCTCAAAGTCATACAGCTTAAATGGGATACCGAGTTGCACTGCAACCCGTTTGGCATCCTGATAGTCTTCACGCCAAGGGCAGGGCATACCCGGTAAATCTTGACTCCAGTTCTTCATATACACACCCACGACGTTATAGCCCTGCTCTTTAAGCAAGGCGGCCGTGACACTAGAATCTACTCCGCCACTCATGCCAACATAGACTGTTTTCATGCCGACATACTAACAGAGGTAGTACGCATTAACAACAGGGGTGCAATTATTGACAATATTTTGTGCTTATGCTATAATGTTAAAACGTCAAAGTGACGCACCTCCCCTACTCCTGGAGACTCCCGTGAACCTTTCCATCAAGAACAAGCTCACCAAGCTCGCCAACGACCTCGTCGATACGAGCATGGAGAGCCCCATCCTGTTCACCGCCACGCTCGGCCTCATCAGCCTGCTCACCGGCATGGTGTTCATCATCACCGGTGACGCCAACTGGTGGGTCGCGACGATCTTCCGGATCGTGATGCTGACGATCTCGCTGTCCAGCGCGGCCCTGTTCATCGGCGCCCTGGTCGAGACCCCGTCGCTCATCAAGCAGCGAAACCAGCGCCGGCAGGAGGAGGCTTCGCAGGATCTGCGCGACGGACTCGCCTGGATCAAGCACCACCTCAAGTGAGCATGATGACGCACCCAAGTGGTAAAGAGGCCTGTGTTCACACAGAAACCACTTGGGAGCACTTTGACGGCTAAGCCGCGATTCGTATCTGTTATTTGATCCTTGACTGGATTGATAAACACTTACACACAATCGCGGCTTTCGACTTTATAAGTTAATCCTGTAGAGCAGCTAAAGTTTTATCCTCAACCAGATAATACATATTTTTATAAGCTCCGAGAGTGCTAGCCACCATCCGCGCAAACTCGTCCACCAAGTACTTGTCCAGGAGCGCTCATGAACTGGTTGATTGATAATCTCCACGTCAGGACCCAACACCTGCCGAAACTCCATAGCGGCACGCCGTTGGTGGTACCCACTGGTGACTAGAATGACTCGCTGGGCGTTTAGCTTACGCAGATACGCAAGACTATTAATGGCATTCTGGGCGGTATCAGCCGAAAATCCCTCAGCGATAATGTTGGTACCTGGAATACCACTCCGTATTGCTGCCTCACGCATAACGTCGGCATTGCTTGGACTGGACGGGTCTAGTGCTGCGCCAGAGAAGATTATTTTATTTGCCCAGTGGTCTTTATATAGCTGTATGGCTTTTGCGGTGCGCGCAGGTGTGTCGCCACCACTTACAGCAATAATAACGTCGCTTTTTTGCAACTGATCAGAAGGACCTAAAAAATTGCCGATCCGACTTATCAGAAAAACTGCGAGTAAAACTGCTAAAACCCATTTCCAAACAGCTTGCACCACTTCTAAAATTGGCCCCACCATCACCCCTTTGCGACGATATCTTTAATCTCAGCAATAACCTTAATCATATCAGCTTCCGTCGTACTGCGCCCCATAGTAAGTCGCACACTTCGTTCGGCTACTTCAGGTGGAACGCCTAAGGCAAGTATGATTCGGCTTGGCCCATCCTTGCTGGCCCCACAGGCAGATCCGGTGGCTGCTTGTATATGTCGCTCATCCAGCATCATAACTGCGGTTTCTCCATCTACATTGGGCAGACTGAAACAGAGATTGTTCGGTAGTCGCTTACTCGTGTGACCGTGAAAATCAATTCCTTTCACGTCTTGCAGTTCCCGCATGGCTGTATGTTGTATCTTTTTGAGTCGTTCAACTTCGGCGTTCTTACGTTTTGCTGACAGCTGCAGGGCCATAGCCAAGCCGATAGCGCCAGCCACATTTTCGGTACCGCTTCGGGCGCCAAATTCTTGACCGCCACCTCTGATAATAGGTTGCAGTCGAACACCCGCCCGAACGTAAAGCGCACCTACTTGTTTAGGGCCATACGTTTTAGCTGCAGATATTGTCATCATATCAACGCCGAGACGTGACACCGACATATCAAGATAGTTTGCTGCCTGGGCAGCATCGGTATGGAGATGCAGGGGCATATCAATGCCTCTAGCTTTACGGTCTAGCCTCGCCTCATTTATAACTACGGAAAGTTCTTTCAGATGCTGTACTGTACCCACCTCGTTGCTTGCATATATAACGCTCACCAGCGCAACACTATCATCAATATGTTTTCTAAGGGTACCAGCATCCAGCATGCCACGCTCATCCACCTGCATAATTGAATAGTTGTACTGCTTAGCGGCTTCAAGCACCGAATCATGTTCAATACTGGTTATCAGCGCTTTTGCAGCAGTATACTGACTCATTACACCGCTTATAGCCAGATTATTCGCTTCCGTAGCGCCGGCGGTGAATATTACCTCTCCTGCCCGAGCACCAATAACTACGGCAACCTCATGGCGAGCCGTCTCGAGCGATTGCCGCGTGGCTTTTGCCGATAAGTATATTGCGGACGGATTGTAAAACTGCTCTGTTAAATAGGGCTGCATCGACTGCGCCACTAACGGATCTACCGGTGTAGCTGCAGCGTGATCAAGATAAATCGATGCATTCATGATAGGTATTGTAGCAATTCCCCGCTGTAGAGCAGTCGGCTGCGCTAAGAAAGCACTTCGTTATGGAGCCTCTTGCGCAACGAATTACTAGACGTACGGTTCTACACACGAAGTAAAATTACGCCATCTGTGGCTGCTGGTTGTACACTTCGCGCATTACTCGCTGGTGATAGATAGCAACGGCAGCCAGCAAATTGCGGGCTTCGCGAGCACTTACTATCTGGTACGGGTTACTGCCCTGGGCCTTTATTACCTGGTTCCCGCGAATTTCGTACCGTGTAGTTAACTCGTGACGTACCCCATCAATATCCAGCCATTCTTCGTGCCAAATCCATGTACTTTCATCAAGACAGAAAAACTCTCGGCGATGGTCCGCTGGGATAGGCCCAAACAACTCAGCACCGATGCGTGCTTCGCGACGCACTAAGTCGTGCTCGGTTAAAGCCGGCTTGCGCAGTGTTGATTTGCTTGGCATTTTGGGGAGAATATTAGCCAACGCCATATTATTTACTCGGAGTAAACAGATCAACCGCCTCTGAAACCGCATCAGCGACGAGGTTGCCAATCTTATTAAATATTGAGTTGTCTTTCGGCGCTACTATTTCATCAGTGTGGAAAGTAGCGTCTAGCAGGTCACGACGAGCTTCGCCGATAGTAACACCGATGCTCGCTAGCCAGCGCACATCCTGCTCAGTAATGTCGTCTGTCTCTTGAGCTGCCTGCACCTTAGTGCGAGCCTCTTCAAGATAGTCCGTTCGAGTATCTAATGACACGAGATTACTCCTGCTTAGGTTAATAACGTTATTCCGGTTGTTTAAATCCGGAAAAGTTCCTCAGCATTTCGAGTCGTCGACTGAGCAAATGTCTCTTCATCTACGCCCCGCAGCTGGCTGAGAAAGCTGCTTACCAACCTCACATTGGCTGGCTCGTTTATTTTACCACGTTTTGGTACTGGAGTCAAATAAGGACTATCGGTTTCCAACACGATGGCATCCTGCGGGCATGTCCTGGCGGCATCAAGCTGCGCTTCATTGCGCGAAAACGTCATGATACCGTTAAGACCCACCTTTAGGCCCCTGGAGTATATGTGATTTATATCACTTTGTCCAGAGCTAAAACTATGAATCACTCCTTTCAAACCCTTATAGTCGTCGAATATACGCCAGAACTGACTAAAGGCTTCGCGGACATGAAAGATCATTGGAAGATCATGGGTCTGAGCCAAATTTATTTGGTAACGAAGGGCTTCCTCCTGGGCCGGCAAATGAGACAAGTCGTTATAGTAAAAATCTAAACCGCATTCACCAATAGCTACCACCTTTTTATTGCCTGCAAGCTTGCCAAGGTGGCTCAGAGCAGCCTCAAGCTGCTTGGCGGTGTATTTACTTACTTCGTGGGGATGGAGCCCCACAGCGGCCCATACGTTGTCATGCGCATCAGCAAAATCAACTGCGCGCTGGCTATCGTGCTCATCGGTGCCCACAACAACAATCTTATGTACTCCAGCAGCCTTCGCTTGCTCGAGTGCCACCACAGGGTCAACTGGGTAATCGGCGCTGTGAATATGGGCGTGCGTGTCGACTAGCATAGGAATTAACCCTACTTGTTTGGATCTACTTGCTGACCCGTAATAGGCGCGTCTGGAGTAGCATAATTGGTAATTCGCGGGAATAGCGGGGCTGGAACGTCTTTTATGTACCCTTCGGCATAAAGAGCGAGGATTTTTTCGGCAGTATCAGGCAAGAATGGTTTTAACAGATCGGCAATCTCAACTAAGCAGCTCACACAATAGGCTAATACTTCCCTAAGGTGGTCAAAATCGTCGTGGTTTTTTGCAAGCGTCCAGGGTTTTTGTTCGTCAATGTACTGATTTAAGCCACGAACTTGCGTCCAAACCGTCTCAAGGGCCCGGTCAAAGCGACATTCGCTAAGCGCCGTGTGATAGGCATGAATATCGTGTGGCGGCTCTGGTGTTTCCCCTACCACTCCCTGCTGGTATCGTCCAATCATTGTGGCGACACGCCCTACCAGGTTACCGAGCTCATTACCTAGTTCGGTGTTGTAAACTGTTTCGAAGCGCTCCCAAGAAAAATCACCGTCATCATAGCTTGGGATGTGCCGCAAAAAGTAATACCGGAATGCATCTACCCCATATTGCTCAATTATCTCTTTAGGAGCGATTACATTACCGAGTGATTTGCTCATTTTTTGTCCGCCTGAGGTAACAAAACCATGCGCATATATCTGTTTTGGCAGCGGTATACCAAGCCCAAGTAATATACCCGGCCAAATAGCCGCGTGGAATCGAATGATATCCTTACCGATAATCTGTACATCAGCAGGCCAGAAGCGTATAAAGTCTTCGTTATCAGGGAAGCCGAGTACGGTAATATAGTTCATCAGAGCTTCGAACCATACATACATCACCTGTGTATCATCACCCGGAACCGGAATGCCCCAGTCAAGCTGACTAGTTGGTCGAGAGATGCTTATATCTTCTAGCCCCTCATTGAGCACTGCCAATATTTCGTTGCGCCGTCGGTCTGGTAGCACCTTGAGCTTGTTTTGTTCTATCGCCTCCTTAATTTGCGCTGTAAAGCTCGATAACTTGAAGAAGTAATTTTCTTCTTCTAACTGTTCATATGGCTTGTTGTGAGCAGGACACACCCCTTGTCGTTCTTTGACTGCCTTTTCGGTGACAAACTCTTCACATCCCGTGCAATACCATCCCGTATATGTCCCTTTGTAGATATGATCAGTTAGCCGAGCCCATATCGCTTGTGCCGAAGCTTCATGGGCTGGATTGGTCGTCCGTATAAACCTGTCTTCGCTCGCGTTTACTAATCGGGCCAGATCACGAAATTCTGATGAAATCTCGTCAACATAGGCCTGCACAGCAACACCTTGTTCTTGGGCTTTTTCCTTAATCTTGCCACCATGCTCATCTGTTCCAGTGCTAAATAACACCTCATCACCTTTAATACGATGGTAGCGGGCGAGTACATCAGCTGTTAGCAGCTCCATCGCAAAACCAATGTGCGGAGCGGCATTTACATATGGGATCGAGGTGGTTACGTAAAACTTCATGTTGATGATTCTTTCTGATTATTTAACAGATGTGCTAAGAAGTTACGATCGCATCATATAGCGACTACGGCTGTCTACGACTGAAGTTTTTTGAGTGCTCATTAGTATCGATGCTAGCACACTTTTGCCCCTGTTGACCAGTATGGGCAGAGCTGTGATATAAACGATGTCGCTAGTGCTTGACTTACCCCAAGCGAAAGCGTATATTCGCTTTCAGTCCCCTTGGGTAGCACTGGCTATTATAAGGGGTGAATTATTGACAAGTTAGGTGTTTTTAATCTGTTATCCGACAGGTCACTGAGCTGCCGCTGAAACCATTCAGCTTCGACTTAGTGATCTGTCGATACAATCGGCCCTGGGTAACGACCAATACCAGTACCCCTGGTGTGTCGAGCTCAGGACTGCAGGAGAGCATCAACTAGGGCCAAAAGCCTGAACAGATTCTCTCCTGCGCATTCGTGCTGCTTCTCGAGGGGAACCGAGAGCGCACAGCAACAGGAGAAAGGTGATATGAATGTCATCGAGCTTCGCATGAGCTCCTCCGTCCACCGGAGTTTTCTCTTGTTTGCTTCGCTAAGGAAAGAGTGGGGGAAGACATGGCCACGCTCTTTCTGGGGCGAGGGGGACGGTAGGTATCCGCCTACCTGCCGTCCCTCACTACCGCCGCGTCAGCGACGGAACACAGAGCTCCTTTCAACCTGGAGTTGTGTAGCCAAGGCGAGGTCGGCGGCAGACGTCAAGGAGCTTGACCCTCCTGTCTGCCGTCGGCCTCAACCTTTTGTTGACGCATAGTCGCTCTTGCCAAGAGCGCCGGGTGAGTGGCGGTTGTAGCTACAAAGGGGGTGATACAATCACCGCTCACCTTGGATCGACTGCCAGTAGGCAGCACACCCGCCACGCTTGCTGTGGCATCGCTGGTGGGTGGTGGCGCTCGAGCGCACCGGGGAAAGAGGCGTAGCCACCACCCACCAAGTTCGCTAGCAATAGCAACCCTGCGCGGCTTGCCGTGCATGCCTGCCAATTCCGCCCATACGGTTCGCCAATGGAAACGGCAGCAACAGGGGTGGTGGCAATCGTTACAGGCTCAGCGGGAGCTGCCACCCCTACCTTCGCTAACAAGCAACCCTGCGCTTCAACGGCGCGACACGGGAGGAACCCGGTCACAGGGAAGTGGGTGGCGGCGTGACGCTTGGCATTGCCAACTCCGCACACCGGCGCGAGCAGATCGCCGCCACTCACAATCAGATAACAGTTCTCAGTCGTTACCAGGAGCCTTTCCCTGGTAACCATGCGGACGGTGGCGGCACACTGGAACTAACCAGCCAGTGTCTCTTCGCAACCTGGATCCCACCGTCCGCATTTTCGCTAAATTCTCATGTGGCTGTGCAGCTGAATGAGGGCCGGTGGCGGTGGCTATTCTAGGCTTCGTCCTATGGTAGTTAACCAGTCCGCCACCGGCAGTTCGTAACCTATCTCTCCTGCGTTTTGAAGGATCCGCAGGGTGAGAACCGGCGTCGGAGGCTGAAAGAGACTGCTACCTCTTAGGCTAACTCCCCGACGTCGGTACTTTCGAAAGCATACACGGTATGCGATCGATCTCCCGGTAACTGGGAGCTTGGTAAGCGGGTGGCGGTAGTCAACGGGGATAGAAGCTCCTCCTTGGCAGTTTTGCCGCCACCCGCACCCCACTAGACAGCTTGAGCCTCAACAGCGCTCGCTGTTAAAACTCTAAAACACCTAACTGTCTAAACCCACACCGCTTCGCCATTTTGGCGTTTTTTTATACCTTAAAACAGTTTTATTTCAGTGGATAACAGTAGTAGCCTCATTTTATCTTGTTAACAGATAAGCACTAGCTATTTATATTAATTAACTTATGCTTGTTTTGTTGTCAAAAATATTGACACATAAGCATTTTTATGATAAGCTTTTTGACAGTCCAAGTCAGAGGCTGGGATCGGAGGGAATAGGCGCTACCAGGCCTAGTCACAATCCGTTGCCAATAACCAACTCTGCACTTTGGGTGGAACGTTGAAAACTAGTCAGATCATTACAGCTCGTGATCGAGCGAACAACTTGCATACTCACGTTTGCCACTCGCTCAAGCCCACGGCTGTAATCGCGAATCTAGCTCTGGCTCAGAACATAATTCAACCATTTGGTTATATTTTTGTTTTATGCCATCGAGCTACGACATACACTACAACCAAACGCAATCACTCTTCACTTATGAGGTGACAGCGCTTTGGCCATGATTTAGGCTTACGAGCGTTCTTTGTGAATGCACACCTGATGATAGCCAGAGAGCTGTCTCCTCACGGGGCCCTTGTTCAGTAAAGGGGGTCCCGATCGGGATCTAGACAGTCAGTCCGAGCGCCCGCTCGAGCTGCCAAAATCGATCCCGCAAGGGAGGAGTGTAATGACCACCACCGAAGATCAGCTCAGGCAGATGCAGGCACGCGAGGCGATCGTCGGACGGATCCACACGGAGACGCCCAACGACGCCAAGCTGGCAGCCATCGGCCTGATCCTCAGCCACCCCGGCGACATCGACACTGCCATGCTGGACACCATCCAGCGCGTCCTGGCCGGCCGGTTCGCCGACCTCGAGCCCGGTGCCGCCGAGATCCTCGACCACTGCCGAAAGGGAGATGGCGAGTTGCTCGACGAGAGCATCGTGGCCGAGTGGAAGCGAACCCACGTGCTCGTGCAGCACGAGGGACTGGACGCCACCAACCTGCGCAACCTCGTCGAGCGCGGCCGACTCGCGGACAACGTCCTCGAGATGGTCGCTCGGTACTACGGCACCAAGCCGGCCGATCCGCCTCCCGCGGTTCGACACCTCGGCGTGGTTGCCACGACCGGTGCGGGTGTTTCGACCCCCACACCGGTGGCACCGCCGGCGCCCGTCGTTGTCGACACCACCTCCAGCGATGGAGACGTCGACATCACGCCCTCCGCCCCGAGCTCGTCCCGACGACTCGGTCGCGGTCGGCTGCGTACCACGCGCCCCACCACCCCCACCACGGGCCTTCCCGGCCCCCGAACCCCCTGAGAAGGAGGACCAATGAAGCTTTACCGGCTTCTCAAGAGGTGCTTCACGTACCTCGCCCGCAACAAGCCCATCCGGGTGATCGCGGGAGCGGTCATCCTCGGGTTCGTCGGGTGGCGCATCGTCAGCCCCGAGGCAGGCGTGTTCGTCGCTTCGTCCGTCGTGCTTGCATCGACGGCCCTGCGACTGGCACCCCGCCTGGGAGGCGCCCGGTACGTCAACTGGCGCATGGACCGCGCAGCGGCGCGTCATCGACCCCCGACCGGACGACTCGCGCGAGCGACCGTCAGGACCGGAGCGTTGGTGGTCGCCCTGATCGCGTCCCTCGGCATCACCACGGCCGCAGCCTCCCGCCTCCAGCAGGAACAGCCGCGACCGCCCGGTGACACCACGGAGTCGCCCACCATTCCCAAGGCAGAGATCTGCCCCAAGGGAGTCGGTGCGGCGACCTTCACGGAGGCCGATCTAGTCAACCCGAAGCAGTCGGTCACCCCCGCGCTGCTTCCCGACAACCCGCAGGAACCCACGTCGGGCCTGAAGGCGCTCACGCAGCTCCTCAAAAATCCGGCCTATGCCTGCGGTGGTGTCAGGGACGACGACGCCAACGTTGGGGCATTGCTCAGCTACATCGGTACTGTGTACCGCGAGGCAACCGTCAAGGGAACCCCGCAGGACGCGAGCATCGAGGATGTGAACGCCATCGCCAAGCGCTTCCGTGAGGACCACGACACGTGGACCGATACGGTGCGTACGGAAGGCGAGCGCATCAAGCTGACCTACCACCCCGCCTGGCAGCCGCCGGAGAAGTCCGCTCGGTTCCTGATCAGCGTCCCGGACCCCAACGGAGGTCCGCCGGCGCTGGCTCAGGCCGATCTTCCGATCCTCCAGCCCATCGACGTCTACGACGTGACCGATGTGTGGAGCGATCTGAAGCGGACTGATGGGATGACGGTGCGCATCGAGTTGGAGCACGGCTGGCTGATCGTCGATCAGAATCAGCAGTTCCCCAACGTCCCGGTGTGCATCCCCGTCGGAATGCCGGACTTCTCCACCGAAACCCCTGCTCAGTCGACCGACAAGCAGGACGGCCAGATGGAGCAGGGAACCAGTGGCCCGCAGGAGGACGACAACTCGCGGAACCGTGGTGGCGGCAGCAATGCCTCCAACTCCGGCTCTTCGGGTTCCTCCAGCGGTGGCGGTGGTTCCAGCGCCAGTGACGGCGATGGTGGCTCCGGTGGTGGTGGCAATGGCGACTGTGGGAGCGACTGCCCTGGCCCCGGCCCCAGCGTGGGACCCGGCCCTGGCGAATGCGACCACGGCTGTCCTGGCCCCGGACCGTCGACGGCACCGCCGACGCCCGTGACGCCTCCGAAGACGACGACCACGTCGCCGCCTCCACCGCCTCCGCCCCCCCCCCCTCCTCCCCCGCCGACGCGGCCGCCTC
>CAYYKI010000014.1:0-25691 GCA_964440975.1 uncultured Candidatus Saccharibacteria bacterium
CTTGTTTAAATGTTTTTCGGTTTGCAGGCCAGGGCGCACTCCAGGAACGAAACCGCCCTGCTTTTGCAGGTTTTCGGCAATCTCCTTGGTGTTGAACGTAATAGACGTATAAAAGTAAGTAAATGCGACTACCAGCAGAAAATACACAATAGGATAAATAAGGCCCGCTTTGCCTGAGGTTGGAGTGCCGCCGGTTGGTGATTGGAACCATTGTTGCAGATTTGTACCTAATTCCTGTAGCCGAGCGCTTGAATTGTTTTGCAGTAGTTGACCTGCAAACGATGGGATTGATAAGAACGCTACTGCGAATATGATAGGAACTACACCGGCTGCTATGAGCTTGACTGGCAAAACGGAGTCTACGCCGCCATATGCTTGGTTTCCGCCTACTCGTTTGGCGTAACTAATAGTGATGGTGCGTTGAGCTTCGTTAAGCTTGACCATAATGTACGAGAGCAGCACAACCGCAGCTAGAATGATAAGACCTATTAACAGCGCCCTACCGCTAATGGGTAGAGTAACGCCGAATAATTGCAGTTTGGCATCTTTGGCGAATATTGAACGCACAATTAATGCAAATTTTGAGGGAAGCGCACTAATAATACCTGCAAATATGAGCAAGCTTATTCCATTCCCTACGCCTTGTTCGCTGACTAGTTCCCCGAGCCACATAAGTAGCATCGAGGCGCCGGTAAGCGCGCTCACCATGAGTACCCATTGGGCAATACCGGCTCCCTGAGCGATATCAATACCCGCCTGTGCGCTTGCAGTTTGGCGGAGTATAAATATGATTCCTATAGACTGTACAATGGCAAGCGGGAGTGTAAGCACGCGGGTGTACTGATTAATCTTGCGTCGTCCAGTCTCGCCCTCTTTATTAAGTGTCTCAAGTTTGGGGATTGCCTTGCTGAGTAGCTGCATAATAATGGACGCGTTGATGTATGGCCCAAGGCCGAGTAGCATGATAGAAAAATTAGCTAGCGCTCCGCCGGATAGCAAGTCTATGAAGCCGAATAACTGCTGACCATTAAACAAGTTATTTAGGAGCTGACGAAGCTGTTGCGGCTCACCGAGTGGAATAGGGATATGACTCAAAAATCGGAAGACAAGTATCATGCCCAATACGGCCAGTACGCGCTTGCGCATGTCTCCATTGGTGAAAATAAATTTTATAGTTCTCCAGTTCACTGGACCTATATCCCCCTGTACAAATGTTCGGTTCTATCGCTCAGTATAGCGATCTATTTGGCTTTTGGCGACGTTTTTTTAGCAGAAGTTACGGGTCGCTGTGGACGTGCGACTATCTTAACACTTCCACCGGCCTTTTCGACGAGTGCGATAGCGCTCGCGCTTGCCGCCTGGATCTCAAGCTTCACTGCCTTGCTAACTTCGCCTCGAACGAGTAGCTTAGTACGCTGAAACGGGTCTGCTATTAAGCCGGCATCTGCTAGTTCTTGATTGGTGACAACTTTTGCGCCAAAGGCGTCAAGTTGGCCAGTGTAAATTTCCTGAGCCGGTGTTTTAATAGACTTAAAGCCAGGCAGCTTAGGTAGTCGAGCCATGAGTGGGTTCTGTCCTCCCTCGAATCCGGCTCGAAGCTTTTTGCCGGTACGCGCTTTTTGACCTTTGGTGCCTCGGCCGGCAGTCTTACCCTGTCCGGCAGCAATACCGCGACCTTTGCGGTGCGGCGCCTTGTGCTTTGTAAGTTCTAGTTCGTGATACTTCATACTATGCTCCTGCCTTAACAGGTTTCTTGCTTGTTGTCTTAGCCTTAGGGTTGTTTGTGCGCGTTACCCACTGATCAGCGGTTTTGAGTTGCTTAATCGCTTCAATTGTGGCGTAGGCCGCATTAACTTTGTTGCTCGAGCCGAGCGATTTAGACAGCACGTTGTGTACACCGCCCATCTCTAGGATCGAGCGAACTACACCACCGGCAATAATACCGGTACCGCTTGCAGCGGGTCTTACAAGAATGTGTGCTCCTGCTACCTTGCCTTCACTGTCGTGCGGAATAGTATCGCGGTATTTAGGGATAGTGACTAGGTTCTTCTTTGCAACATCAACTGCCTTCTGGACAGCTCCCTGCACATCGCCGGCTTTGGCAACACCTATACCAACCTGGCTTTTACCATCGCCTACGACAACAAGTGCCTTAAAGCGGAATCGTCGTCCACCCTTAACTACTCGGGCAACTCGATCAATTGCTATTACTTTGTCTGTAAATCCGTCCGACTCGAGTTCTTGGTCAAGTCGTTTGTTGGGTCTTGTGTCGGCCATTTAGAACTCCAATCCTTTCTCACGTGCGGCGTCCGCGAGTGCTTTGATGCGTCCGTGATACAGCTTGGCGCCACGATCAAAGACGACCTTGGTGATCTTTTTAGCCTTAGCTGCCTCAGCGATTTGGCTACCAATGGCTGCTGACTGGTCTGTCAGATTAGCCTTGGCTGTCTTACCATTTGCCGTTGAAGCGTAGGCAAGTGTTTTGCCGCTGTCATCATCAATAATCTGCGCTGATACGTGACGATTGCTTATGAACACACTTAAACGGGGTCGTTCTGCAGTACCATGAAGACGACTTCGTGTTCGATTTGCCCGCTGGGCCTGATTGTTCTTCTTACGAATCATTTCCTTCATAGCTTACTCCTTACCTGACTTTCCGGCTTTACGGATAATGCGTTCATCTATGTACTTGATACCTTTACCTTTATACGGCTCGGGTTTTTTAAACTCACGAATGTCGGCGGCTACTTGTCCTACGCGTTGTCTATCAATGCCACTTATGGTGATAACGTTTTGCTCGACAGAAACCTGCACATCCTCTGGGACGGTATAGTTGATTTCGTGAGAGAAACCAAGGCTCATCTTGAGGGTATTGCCCGCCATGTTCACTTTAAATCCAACACCATTTACTTCTAGCTGTTTCTTGAAGCCATTCGTGGTGCCTTCGATCATATTCGCAATGAGAGCACGCGTTAAGCCATGGGCGGCACGAACATAGCGATCTTCACTGTTACGAACAACTGACAAGGTCTCTCCTTCTTGCGTGACGGTAATTCCAGATAGCAGCGGCGTGTTCAGGGTGCCTTTTGAGCCGGTTACCGTAATGATGCTATTGTCGACAGAGACGGTTACGCCCGCTGGAACTGATATTACTTTGTTTCCTACGCGACTCATGGTTAGTACACCTTACAGATTAATTCACCACCAAGTTTCTGTGCGCGGGCTTCGTCACCGGTCATAACACCCTTAGAGGTGCTAATCACGACAATGCCACGACCGTTCTTAACAACTGGAATTTGGTCAACTTGCGCATACACACGGCGGCCTGGCTTACTGATTCTTTCGATGTGGGTAATGCGAGCATTGTCGCCATCACGGTTGATAGTGATACGTAGAAGCTTTTGTTTTGTTTCTTCGCTTACGACATCAACTCCATCAAGGAAGTTTGCCTTAACAAGTACATCGGCTACTGTCGACTTGGATTTTGAGTGTGGCAAGACAACTGCCGACTTTTGTACCGCTATTGCGTTACGAATTCGGGTGAGCATGTCTGCGATTGGGTCTGTAGATACGTTACTCATATTGATTACCAACTCGCTTTCGTTACGCCAGGAATTTCACCTTTGCTGGCATGTTCACGGAAGCTAATTCGAGATAAGCCGAACTGTCGCATGTATCCGCGAGGTCGACCGGTTTCGGCGCATCGGTTCTTAGCTCGGGTTGGGCTGGAGTTGCGTGGCAACTTAGCCAAACCATCGCGGTCACCAAGCTTTTTGAGCTCAGCTCGTTTCGCAGCATACTGATCAATCATTTTCAGTCGCTTTGCGTCACGGGCGATGTTTGATTTCTTGGCCATATTTACTCCTTACCTTTCTCAAATGGCACACCAAGGCCGGCTAATAGTTCTTTACTGTGTTCTGGGGATTGCGACTGAATCACAAATGTGATCTCTAGACCATGGGCGGTTGCAATCTCGTCGAAGCTTAATTCTGGGAAAACTGATTGATCTGTCATGCCGAGACTGTAATTGCCTTGCTTGTCAAAGCTCTTAGTCGGCACGCCATGAAAGTCTCGAAGACGAGGTAGAACAACCGTCACAAGACGATCGATGAATTCGTACATACGATCACCACGTAAGGTGACTTGCAGTCCGATAGGGTTGCCTTCACGTAGCTTGAATGCGGCAATAGACTTACGAGCAATGGTTTGTACCGGTTGCTGTCCAGTAATTTTGGCAATAGTATTTGTCGCGACTTCGAACATTTTCTTGTCATCTTTGTGCTTGCCGAGCCCGACGGTAATGACGAGCTTGTGCAGCTTCGGTACTTGGTGGTTGTTCGTAAGTTTAAGATCGCTCTTAAGCTTGGCGACGAGCTCTTGCTGGTACCGAGTCTTTAATCGTGGTTCTGTTACTTGTGTGCTCATTTGGTTACTTCCTTGCCAGTCTTTTTGAGAATCCGGATCTTCTTGTCGCCGTCCAGTTTGTAGCCTACTCGACTTGCTTTCTTGGTCTTTGGATCAATAAGGCCTACTTTACTTACCCAGATTGGCTTTGTTATTTCAATGATGCCCCCTTTAGGATGGGTCTGGCTTGGTTTCATGTGTTTTTTAACAATGTTGATACCTTCTACGGTAACTTTGTTAAGGGTAGGATGTACGGCAGTTATAATGCCGGTCTGTCCCTTATACTTGCCCGATCGGACGATAACGGTGTCGCCCTTTCGTAGGCGGATTGGGAAAACTTTAGCTTTTGCAGTCGGGTGAGTCATTATAGTACCTCCGGTGCTAAGCTAATGATTTTGCTGTAGCCTTTGTCGCGAAGCTCTCGTGGAACTGGTCCAAAAATACGTGTTCCCTTTGGCATTTTTTCGTCATCGATAATAACTGCAGCGTTATCGTCAAAACGAATGGTTGAGCCATCTGGGCGTTGAATTTGATCTCGAGTACGAACGACTACTGCCTTGACGACACTCTTCTTTTTGACTGTACCATTCGGTGCTGCCTTCTTTACGGTAGCGGTGATGATGTCGCCAACTCGTGCGTAACGACGACGCGTACCGCCAAGTACACGTATGCAAAGAATCTCTTTTGCGCCGCTGTTGTCGGTTACGACTAATCTAGACTCTTGCTGAATCATGATGTCGGCTCCTTGGCATTGTCAGCAACTTCGGCCAGTTTAGATGGCTTTTCTTCAGCCACTGGCTCATCAGATAATGCGATTTCGGATCCCTTGCTTCGCTCTATAATTTGGCTAAGCTTCCAGGTCTTGGTGGCAGATATTGGTCGACATTCTGTAATCTCTACTTTGTCACCGACATGTGCATCGTTCTTTTCGTCATGCGCGCGGAACTTACGTGAACGCGAGTACTGCTTACCGTATAGTGGGTGGGTTTTGCGTTCGTGAACAGTAATTGTGATGGTCTTGTCGTTGGCATCTGAAGAGACGATGCCGATAAGTGTACGGGCCATATTATTTCTCCTCATCTTTCTTGCCAGCGAGTGTATTGATGGCAGTTAGAGCTCGGGCTATGTCGCGGCGCATTGCCTTCCCTCGAGCGGTATTAGTATCTTGGTTCATAGCTTGGTTGCGCTTAAGTTGCGCATACTCTTCGCGGGATTTTACTACATATTCGTTGAGTTTAACTGCGTCCATAGAGGAGGTGTCTAGTCGTTTCATTACTTGGTCTCCTCTCGGACGATAAACTTAGTTTTGACCGGTAGCTTATGGGCGGCAAGGCGCATAGCTTCTCGAGCAACTTCTTCTGGCACTCCGCCAAGCTCAAACAAGACGGTGCCGGGCTTAACCTTGGCTGCAAAGAACTCAGGGTTGCCCTTACCACTACCCATTTTAACGTCTTGCGGCTTGCGGGTTACTGGAGTGTGCGGAAAAATTCTGATCCATACTTGACCACCACGCTTTGTGTAACGAGTCATTGCTTGTCGCGCAGATTCGATCTGGCGAGAGGTGATGCGTTCCATTTCCATGCTTTGAAGGCCGTACTGGCCAAAGGCTACATAGTGGCCGCTGCTTGCAACACCCTTAATCTTGCCTTTGCGTACTTTGCGGAATTTTGTTCGAGATGGCATTAACATAGTAGTAATCCTCGCCTAGTACCTAGACGTTGTCTCCTTTATAGATCCATACCTTAACTCCGATGATGCCCGCCCCAGTCTGTGCTTTGGCGTGGGCATAATCAACGTCGGCGCGCAGGGTGTGAAGCGGCACCGAGCCTTCAATATGCTTTTCGCGGCGAGACATTTCTGCTCCGTTTAAGCGTCCGGCAACTTCAATACGAATGCCTTTTGCTCCAACGCGCATGGTAGCAGCAGCGGATGACTTAACCGCTCGTCGGAAGTTGATACGTCGTTCCAGCTGGAAAGCAATACTCTCTGCTACAAGTTTTGCGTACAGCTCAGGCTTCTTGATTTCCTCGATATTAACACGAACGGAGGTCTTAAAGATTTTTTCAACTGCAGCCCGTAATTCTTGAGCGCCAGATCCGCCGCGTCCAATCACAACACCAGCCTTGGCGGTGTAGATGGTTACGGTTACTTGGTTTGGTGAACGCTCAATATCGACTTTGTTGATAGCGCCACGCTTGCCGTACGTATCGTCGATCAACTTACGTACCTTCAGGTCTTGAGTAAGTTGATTGGTGTATTCGCGTCGTGAAGCGAACCACTTGCTACGCCAGTCTTTGCTGAGCTGGAGACGGAATGATACTGGATTTACCTTTTGTCCCATTACTTGGTCTCCTTCTTAGCTGGCTTAGCTGCGGTTTTTACTGGGGTTGCTGTTTCGGCAGGCTTTGGTGCATTCTTCTTGACGCGAACCTCGCCGTCAACAACGACTCGAATGTGGCTTGTGCGTTTAACATATGGATGTGCTCGTCCGCGTGATATTGGGCGGAAGCGCTTTAGTCGAGGGCCAGAACCAACCGTTAACTCAATAATCTTCAAGGTTGCAGGGTTGTAGTCATGGTTGTGCTCGGCGTTTGCGCGGGCGCTGGCAATAGCTTTGGCAACAGGAAGTGCTGCGCGACGGGGCGTGTGCTCAAGGATAACTAATGCATCAGCAACGGTTCGACCACGCACCAAAGCGGCTACTGGGCTCACTTTACGTGGGCTCATTGTCACTCCCTTAGCTACGGCTTGAACTGGCATTATTTACTCCCCTTTGCGTGTGAGCGGAATTTACGGGTTGGGCTAAATTCACCGAGCTTGTGTCCGACCATGTTTTCGGTAATAAACACTGGCACGTGTACACGACCATTATGGACAGCGATGGTTCGTCCAACAAAATCAGGTGAAATCGTCGAAGCACGCGACCATGTCTTTACAATGGTCCTGTCATCACTTCCAAGCGCAGCCATTTTCTTGGCAAGCTTGGGGTCTATAAATGGTCCTTTTTTGAGAGATCGACTCATAGCTTATTTCCTCTTTGCCGCATGACGGCTCCTTACGATGTGCTTAGTTGTGCTCTTGCGCTTACGGGTTTTGTAGCCAAGTGCCGGAATACCCCACGGTGTCTTTGGGTTACGACCAACACCATGCGATCCACCATCTCCACCACCATGCGGGTGATCAACGGCGTTCATGACAACACCACGAACTTGCGGTCGCCGACCTTTATTGCGAATACGACCAGCCTTACCCCACTTGATATTTTGGTGTTGTTCATTTCCGATAACGCCCAATGCTGCCGTGTTCTCTTCGTTTACAAGACGAACTTCGCCGCTTGGCAGCTTAATTTGCGCAAAGCCATTGTCTTTACTCATGAGTTGTGCCGTTGCTCCAGCACTGCGCACCATTTGTGCGCCCTTGCCGAGAGTAAGCTCAATGCTGTTAATGGCACTTCCAACTGGCATATCCTTAAGCTTCATGCGATTGCCGTCAGCGATAGGTGCCTTGTCGCCCGAAACGATTGTTTGACCAACAGCAAACCCTTTGCCAGCAATGATGTAATGCAGCTTTCCGGTTTCGTCCTTGATGCGTGCAAGACGCGCACTGCGGTTTGGGTCGTACTCAATGGCTTCGATAGTAGCCTTAGTTCCCTCGGGCAGTTTGTAATTAACAATACGAATGAACTTCTTGACGCCACCACCACGATGTCGCACAGTGATGCGGCCTTGATTGTTACGACCTGAATTTTGCTTTTTAACTTTCAGTAGTGACTTGACGGGCTTTTTAGCAGTAACTTGTGTTAAGTCCTGAGATGTCATACCTCGTCGAGCGGGCGTTGTAGGCTTGTAAGCAGTTAGGCTCATTTCTTCGACTCCTTAGATTCCTTCGGTTCATCGAATACAGGAATCCTATCACCGGCCTTTAGGGTGATGTAGGCCTTCTTGACTGTTGAGCGTTGACCGGTGCCCGGACGTCCGCGGCGTTTACCGAGACGAATAGTGCGGACGACTTTACCTTTTTGGTTGATGGTCTTGATGTTGGTAACGCTGACGCCGAATTGAGCTTCGACAGCGGTGGTGATCTCAAGTTTATTTGCGGTCGTAGGTACATTAAAGACAACCACCTGTTGATCGTTTTGGCTAAGTGCGTAGGCTTTTTCGCTCACTCTCGGACTGATGATCATTGTTTTACTCATTTGGTAGCCCCTTGTAGTCGCTGGCTAAGCACCGCTAGGCCGGCGGTATCGATAAATACATGATTTGCTGACAATACATGATAGGCGGATACGTAGGCGGCGTTGACGAGAACTACACCAGTAAGGTTATTAGTTGCGCGCAATAATTCAGGGGTTTTTTCACCGGTAATCAGCAGACCGCCGCGATCAGCATTGTTCTTGGCGAGAAAGGCCACCATTTCCTTAGTCTTCCCTTCTTTAACTTCAAACGATGATACAACCGTAACTTGCTTCGCTTGGTTGGCTAGGGTTAGTGCTTGTCGTACTGCTTGCTGGCGCATCTTTGTACTTAGATTGAGTGTGTGGTTTTGGTTGCCAGTTGGTCCAAACACTATACCGCCGCCGCGCCAAATAGGGTTGCGGATCGAACCGCTTCGAGCCCGTCCGGTGCCTTTTTGGGCGTGAGGTTTTCGACCACCACCGCTAATAAGACCGCGAGTTTTTGTTCGAGCAAATGAACTGCGTCGCTCGGCAAGGTACGCGTTGTAAGCGAGCTTCAATAGCTCATGGTTTTTAACGTCGACACTAAAGATATCTGCAGGCAGTTTCGTGTTAGTTGTCTTGGCAGTTGCTGCAGCGCTCATGCTGATGCTCCCTTGATAACTAGAATAGATTTCTTGGGGCCAGGAACAGCACCAAGCACTCCCACAACATTCAATTCAGGTTCGATAATGGCGATCTCAAGGTTCTTGACCGTAACTCGGTCATGGCCCATACGGCCTGCCATCTTTTTGCCCTTAAAAATGTGCTGCGGATACATTGAACCGATGGATCCGGCCTTGCGTGTATCGCCCTTACCACCATGAGTAGCCGGTTGACGGTGAAAATTGTGTCGCTTAATGCGTCCGGCGAAACCCTTACCCTTGCTCGTGCCAATTACATCGACCTTATCCCCGATTTCGAAACTGCTGACATCGATTGTGGAGCCGGATTCAACTCCGTCTATATCTGCAATTTTGATCTCACGGATAACTTTTGAAGGTGCTGCTGATTTGCTGTGCTTACTTGCGTGACCGGCTTGAGCCTTCGATGGCTTCTTTGCTGTTTCGTAGCCGATCTGGACGGCCGTATACCCATCGAGCTCACTGGTTTTGATTTGATTAATAAGATTCGGCGTTGCAGAGATAAGGGTGACAGCACAAACACGACCATCTTCTTTGATGATTTGCGTCATGCCTACTTTTCGACCAATGATGGCCTTTACTGCCATGTACCTGCCCCTTTACATAAAAATTACCGGTGTTGCAGCGGTTTCAGTTAATGCTGACCTGCTGTATCACCGACCACATCTGTTACTAATGAGATGCGATAGATACCAAGGTATCCTATCAAACAGATTCACCCCTGTCAACTATTTGCTAGTTACCAAAGAATCGTTTTGCCCCGTCTATGGTGTAATCACTGAATACCTTGCGAACCGCATCCTGCTTCTTTTTTATAATGGGGTCCTTTGCGGCCATCTTGTTTAACGTATCGCGTAGTTCAGGAACGGCCATATATTCAAAGATTGTCGCCCGATCCTCAAGAGCGTTGCGCATGGCGTTATCAGTTACAAAGCCGTTCAGCCCACGTTCGCTAGTATATGAGTCGTCGTTGGGTCCGTACGGAAGCTTTGTGTAATCTTTGTCGACGTTGGCATTAAGCGCATTCCATGGGTCCAGTAGTTCTGCGGTCGACTTTTTAAGCGCATCATCCACAGAAATATTTTTGTCCTGAGTTCTCAGTGCAACAGCCCTGTTAACAATCTCAATGGCATCGTGTGCGTGCCATGCTTGGTGGTGCACAAGTCTGCGGGCGCGCAGCTTCTCTGCATCGGATGCGTCCTTGGATAGGTCTTCAACACTCATCATGAGTGCCTGTGAGGTCGTGCTGCCGTTTAGGGCTCCCTCTCCGTTACCGCCCTTACTGATATTCATCCCCATTAAAGCTGCATTCATAAAGCCGCCAGAGACGCTTTTTGGGTAGCGCATATACTCTGTTAGGTACATATGTACGGCTTTTTTAACCTGCGGTAAGTTAGCCTCAGTGGCAAATGTATATTTACCCGCGAATTTCTTCAATTCAGTCCTAGCTTCTATTTTGGCCTGCGTTATATATACTTGTGGCGCACGGCCTCCGAGTGGTATACCGGCCTTCTCGGACGGTTCATTATATATCGCTTCGTTGACCGCCGTTTCTAGTTCGGCAAGAGTCTTCGCCGCAGATATTTTATCCTGCACGGCTTTAATTGTAGTTTCAGTGTAAAAGTTGGCATCGACTGCGGCGGTTTGAGCTTCAGTTTTTGCGACTTGATCGGCTTTTTTGACGCGAGACTTTGCGATGGTATAGGCACCAAAGCCTAGGCCGCTGCAAAATAGTACGAATAATACTGTAATTAATATAATCTTACGTTTATTACTGGGCTTGGTTGCTGCAGGTATATTTGCCGTCCACGGTTGAGCGGACTTAGGTGCTGGTATAGGTGTAGCGGTACCAAGACCTCCCTGCGCTTGAGGTGGGACGGCAGTTTGTTTCAGCGGATCTGTGTTTCCGGCAGGAGTAATTGGTTGTTTGGGTGGAGAAAATGGTTGGTTAGGATCTTGTGGAGGCATTATATAGTCGGGCCTTTACATTTGCTTATGCTTACATGGAAGTATGACATGCGTTCCAGTAGAAAATCAAATAAAAACACCACCGCGAAGATGGTGTTTTTTAAGATCGAGAACGGTCAGTCTTTGTTCTATAATCTATCTTACCTAGATCGTAGCACAAGCTGGAAATAAACGCAAGCTCTTTGGCTTACATCTTAATTTCAGCGTCGCAACCAGCAGGGAGACTGAGGTTCATCAGGCTATCGATAGTCTTTGGGGTTGGATCGGTAATGTCGATGAGGCGTTTGTGCACGCGCATCTCAAACTGTTCGCGACCCTTTTTGAACACGTGTGGGCTTTTGATGACCGTATAGGTGCTCTTGCGGGTTGGTAGTGGAATTGGGCCAGCAATAGTCGCACCGGTACGTAGCGCAGTTTCGACGATCTGCTTGGCGGACTGGTCGATTACTTTATGATCGTATGCCTTAAGACGGATACGAATCCGTTGCTTTTGTGGTTTGTTGTCTGCTGCAGCATCGGCCATAGCAAATACTCCTTTATTGATGTGATGTAACATCTTTGCAGCCATATGTGAGATGTCTGCAACGACTTTTAGTCATCACAATTAATGACAAGACATACTTTAGCATACGGCAAGCAAATTGAAAAGAGCCCCGGGTGGGGCTCTTTGGCGAGTAAGGACTCAGCCTTACTTGCTGATCTTGGTCACAACACCAGCACCAACGGTACGGCCACCTTCGCGGATAGCGAAGCGGAGACCTTGGTCCATGGCGATTGGAGCCAGCAACTTAACCTTGAAGGTTACAGTGTCGCCTGGCATAACCATTTCTTTGTCGGCTGGAAGTTCAACCTCACCAGTTACGTCCGTTGTACGGAAGTAGAACTGTGGCTTGTAGCCCTTGAAGAAAGGAGTGTGTCGACCACCCTCTTCTTTAGTAAGGATGTACACTTCTGCATCAAATTCTGTGTGTGGGTTGATAGAGCCTGGCTTACAAAGCACTTGTCCGCGTTCGATGTCTTCGCGCTCGATTCCTCGGAGAAGAATACCGACGTTGTCACCAGCCTGACCTTGGTCGAGGTTCTTTTTGAACATCTCTACACCAGTCACAACTGACTTGGTTGTGTCTTTGATACCGACAATTTCAACTTCTTCGTTGATCTTGATGATACCCTGCTCAATACGGCCAGTTGCAACGGTTCCACGACCCTTGATTGAGAATACATCCTCAATTGGCATCAAGAATGGCTTGTCGAGGTCGCGCTTTGGCTCTGGAACGTAGTCGTCCATTGCCTTAACGAGTTCCATAATGGCGTCTTCATATGCAGCATCGCCTTCGAGGGCCTTTAGTGCAGAACCCTTGATGATTGGTGCGTTTTCGTCGAACTCATACTTAGCAAGTAGTTCGCGAACGTCCATTTCGACGAGCTCTACGAGCTCTGGATCTGCCATATCCATCTTGTTAAGGAACACAAGGATGCTTGGCACACCAACTTGCTTCGCAAGCAGAACGTGCTCACGAGTTTGTGGCATAGGGCCGTCAGCTGCAGATACTACCAAGATAGCACCGTCGATTTGAGCAGCACCGGTGATCATGTTCTTAACATAGTCGGCGTGACCAGGCATGTCGACGTGGGCGTAGTGACGCTTTTCGCTTTCATACTCTTGGTGAGATGTCGCAATAGTAATACCACGAGCCTTCTCTTCTGGTGCGTTGTCGATTTCGTCGTACTTAATAGACTTGTTTACGTCGCTTGGAAGTTTCTTCGCAAGGACTGCGGTGATTGCAGCCGTCAGTGTCGTCTTACCGTGGTCTACGTGACCCATGGTACCGACGTTAACGTGGGGCTTGCTTCGGTCAAAATCTGCCATGTTGGGGTTGGCTCCTTTAGTTAATTGACTTAATTGTTTTCGCACATAGCGTAAATAACCCTCGTGCGAGTTACCCAAGTATTATAGTGAATTACTTGAGGTGTGTAAAGACCCCAGCAGGTCTATTATTTGGCTCGCTTAGCAATAACAGCTTCAGCGACATTCGGTGGTACGTCGGCGTAATGATCGAGTTCCATGGTGGAGCTAGCACGACCTTGGGTCATTGAGCGTAGGTTTGTCGTGTAGCCGAACATTTCAGCTAGTGGCACAAAGGCATCGATAACCTTAACGCCACTACGATCAGACATTTCTTCAATGCGTCCACGCTTGGAGTTAAGGTCGCCGATAACATCACCCATGAAGTCTTCAGGGGTGACAACTTCTACCTTCATGATTGGTTCAAGTAAGACTGGATTGGCTTTCTTAACGCCCTCTTGCAGACCCATAGAACCGGCAATCTTAAAAGCCATTTCGCTAGAGTCGACGTCGTGGTAGCTACCGTCGTACAGTTCAACTTTAACGTCTACAACTGGGTAGCCGGCAATAACACCATTAGCGAGTGCTTCTTTTATACCCTCATCAACTGGCTTGATGTATTCCTGCGGAACCACACCACCTTTGATGGAGTTGATGAATTCGTAGCCCTTACCCTGTTCGTTTTGGCTTAAGCGTAGCCAGACATGGCCGTACTGACCGCGTCCTCCAGATTGGCGCACGAACTTACCTTCGGCTTCAACACCATCTTTGCGGATAGACTCACGGTAGGCAACCTGTGGTTGACCGATGTTAGCTTCAACGGAGAACTCACGCTTCATGCGATCAACGATGATTTCCAGGTGAAGCTCACCCATGCCCGAGATGATGGTTTGACCTGTTTCTTCGTCTGATTTGACGCGGAAGGTTGGGTCTTCTTCGGCAAGGCGCTGGAGTGCAACACTCATCTTCTCTTGGTCGGCCTTGGTGTTTGGTTCGATGGCAATTGATACTGGTGGATCTGGGAAGGTGATAGATTCGAGAATGATCGGATTTGCAGCTTCAGTGAGGGTGTTTCCTGTCGTCGTTGCTTTGAGTCCAACAATGGCTGCAATATCGCCGGCTTCAATTTCGGTTACATCCTCACGGTCGTTGGCTTGCATGCGAACAATGCGTCCAACGCGTTCTTTTTCCCCGGTAGAGCTATTGAGAATATATGAACCAGCCGTTAATTTACCTGAGTAAACACGGAAGAAGCATAGTTTGCCGACAAAAGGATCGGTAGCAATTTTAAAGGCCAGAGCAGCAAATGGTTGGGTGGCATCGGGTTTACGCTCAATTTCTTCGCCACTCTTTGGGTTTTGACCCCAAACTGAGCCGCGATCGAGGGGGCTGGGCAGTAGCTCAACCATTGCATCGAGCACCTTTTCGACGATAACGCCACGGCCGTCGCCACCAGTAACGGCAAAGAATTCACCGGTAAGAACAGCTTTACGAACAGCGAGTTTAATTTCGTCTTCAGTAAGCTTGTCTTCACCTTCTTCCAGGAATTTCATCATCAGCTCATCATCAGCCTCAACAGCGGCTTCGATAAGCAGGCTTCGGTAGCGCTGTGCCTTTTCCTTCATGTCCTCAGGAATCTCGCCCTCAACGAGCTCCTTATCAGTGAACTCCTTGTAGGTGTAGCTCTTCATATTGATGAGGTCTACAACACCGTTGATTTCTTGCTCAAAACCGATTGGCAAGTGAATCGGAAAAGCCTTGCGGCTTAAGCGTTCGTGAATCGAATCGAGTGATTTGTAGAAGTCGCCACCTGTTTGGTTGATTTTGTTGATGAAACATACACGAGGCACGCCGTATTTGTCTGCTTGGCGCCATACAGTTTCTGACTGCGACTCGACACCCATCTTGCCGTCAAAAACGGTGACAGCACCGTCGAGAACGCGTAAAGATCGCTCTACCTCAACGGTAAAGTCGATGTGGCCTGGAGTGTCGATGATGTTAATCTGGTGACCCTTCCAGTAGTTCGTCACCGCTGCAGAGGTAATAGTGATGCCTCTCTCACGTTCCTGTGCCATCCAGTCAGTTGTAGTCTCACCTTCGTGAACCGCGCCAATTTTGTGCTTTAACCCCGTTCGGTACAGAATACCTTCAGTGGTCGTGGTCTTACCGGCATCAATGTGCGCGATAATACCAACGTTACGAATTTTATCTAGTGGGGTTTTTGCTGCCATTATTTATCCTTGATGCTGTTAATTACTACTTCTACTTCTTCACCGAAGTGGATTGCTCCATTCGCGTAATCTATTGCGAAACGTTCGATCGAGCAAGCATGATTGCAAGTTTGACCGAGGATTCGTAGGGTGTTAGCCCCCAGATAACGATCCGCTAACAAATTACGTTCTCGAATTCTTTCAGCTAATTGCCCTGTGTCATCGTATGGTGAGCCAATTGCATCAGCTTCTTGCTGAAACTGTTCATACAGGCTATCAACAGCTGCTCTTGCAGAGCACTGTGGGTCGCAATCGACGGCAATCAGCGTCTTCGTCATGACTATTACGTCCGTGCGAAGTGAGCGAAGGCACGGTTGGCTTCTGCCATTTTGTGGGTGTCTTCCTTCTTTTTAACTGCGGCGCCAGTGCTATTGTAGGCATCTACAATCTCGGCTGAGAGTCGTCGGTCGTATGGCATACCTGAGCGAGCGCGAGCGGCAGCAACGAACCACATAAGGGTTAAGTGTTGCTGACGGTGTCCACGAACTTCAAATGGAATTTGATAGTTAGCGCCACCGACGCGTCGACTCTTAACTTCCATGGCTGGAGTTGCGTTCTTAAGCGCTGTTTCAAGCACCAGTAATGGATCGTCTTGTTTGAGCTTTTTGGCAGCGTCTTCCATGGCACGGTAAACTAGTCGTTCAGCCAAAGCTTTCTTACCATCAAGCATAGAGCGGTTGATTAGCTTTTGTACAATGACGGAGTTATAAACGCGATCTGGCGCTGGGTCGTTCTGTAGTGATTTGGTCTTTTTGCGAGGCATTACTTCTTCTCCTTCTTGCCAGTAAGCTTAGTCGTAATTGCTACGATGGCAGCTTGTATGGGCGCCAAAACAGTATCAAGTTGGCGTGCCTTCTTAAGGAATGAGTTTCCGCTGTCTGTTTTGGCCATTACTTCCCTGCCTTCTTGGCGCCGTATTTGCTGCGGCCTTTTTTACGGTCGTTCACACCCTGGAGGTCAAGCGAGCCACGGACGATGTGGTAGCGCACACCAGGAAGGTCAGGTACACGCCCGCCGCGTACTAATACGACGGCGTGCTCCTGAAGGTTGTGGCCCTCTCCACCAATGTAAGCCCACGCTTCCTCACCATTGGTAAAGCGCACACGTGCGACCTTACGAAGGGCTGAGTTTGGCTTACGGGGAGTTTTGGTTGTTACTTTGATGCAGACACCGCGCTTAAATGGCGCAGGCTTTTCGTACGTTTTAACTCGAAGATTATTGCGTACTTTTTGGAGAGCCGGCGATTTAGACTTCGCTACGGTGCGCGTTCGTGGTTTTCGGATTAACTGATTGATTGTAGGCATATGACGCTCAATTCTCTCAGATTTCTTCCGCTTCGTCAACAGGGGTAAGCTCAACTCGGCCAGTTCCGACCGGAATCATGCGTCCAAGGATGACGTTTTCTTTAAGTCCGTAGAGCTCATCTTGCTTGCCTGAAGTGGCAGCGTTGATAAGAACACGGGTGGTGTCTTGGAAGGATGCCGCACTCAAGAATGAGTCCGACCAAGTGGAAACCTTAGTGATTCCAAGTAGTAACTGACTATAGGCAGCTGGTTCCTTTGGTTTCTTGCCGGAAACAAGCTCGGTGTTAGCTTCTACAACAGCGGCTTTGCTGACCACGTCACCGGTAACGAAATCAGAATCACCAGAATCCTCAATTTGCACCTTACTAAACATTTGTCGAACCACGATCTCGACATGCTTGTCGGCGATGGTTTCGCCCTGTGCGGCAAAGATACGCAAAACTTCGCTCAGAATGTAGCGCTGTGTTGCTTCTACGCCCTTTAGGCGGAGTAGGTCGTGCGGGTTGATTGAACCGCTTGTGAGACGATCACCAACTTCAACCTTGTCGCCATCTTTGACGAGCAGCTGCTTAAAGCCAGGGATCTCGTATTTCATAGTGGCGTGTTCTTTTGGTGTGATGACAATCTTTGTCTTACCCTTCATTTCGGCCTTGCCGGCGATTGGAGCGACAAGCGGATCCTTCTCACCTTCATTGGCGGCCAAGACGTCGCCTATAGCAACTTCGGTACCGGATTTGAAATTAGGGGTGCGTCCTTCTAGCTTGAACTCGACGGTAGCATCTTCGTCGGCCGCAATCTGTACGACGTACTTGTTACCTTCTTCCCAGACACTAGCGGTACCTGAAATGTCGGCTAAGAACGCTTGACCTTTTGGTGCTCGAGCTTCGAATAGTTCTTCGACACGGGGCAGACCTTGCGAGATATCGTCACCAGCCGTACCACCAGCATGGAAGACGTCCAAGGTTAGCTGGGTACCCGGCTCACCAATAGATTGGGCGGCTATAACACCAACTGGCGTGAATGGCTTAACGAGGTTTCCGGTGGCAAGATCTACACCGTAAGATGCTTGGCTGACGCCACGTAGGTTGCTGCAAGTTAGAACGCTCTTTATCTTTACAGATTCGATAGTTTCATCTTCCGAGAGCTTGTTTGCGATATCGAGACTGATGACATCACCAGCTTTGGCGATGCCTTTAACGCTCTCAGCGAGTACACGACCAGCTATGCGTGCTGCAAAGTCTAGGCCGATAAGTTCGGTTTCCGCCTTGGTTATCTCAAGTCCTGGATCTTCAGAATCTTCGTCAGTAGTGAACACGTCTTGTGAGACATCTACGAGGCGTCGAGTTAGGTAACCTGAGTCTGCGGTACGGAGTGCGGTTGAGATCATACCCTTACGAGAACCACGCGTTGAGGTGAAGTACTCTAGTGGGCTTAGGCCGTCTTTGTAGTTGCTTCGGATAGGCAATTCGATTTCGCGGCCGGTCACATCGGCAATTACGCCAAGCCATCCGGTTATTTGCGCGACCTGCCCGATGTTACCACGAGCTCCGGAGAGCACGGTAACAGAAGTGCTGGTGTCTTCATTTTCAAACTGTGCGCCAAGTGCTTCCAGGACACTCTTGTCAATGCCGCGCCAGTTGTCGACCGTGAGCCGATAGCGTTCTTCATTGGTGATGAAGCCTTGTTCATACTGTTCGGATATTTTGGCGGCTTTCTCTTCGCCGCCGGCTATGATTTCCGAAAGCGACTCGAGATCGACATAGTCATCCATGCTGGTGCTGAGTCCAGATATGGTTGCGTACTCGAAGCCAAGGTCTTTAAGCTCATCGGCTATATGAGCTGTCTCATCCTGTCCAAACTTGTCGTAGATACGGGCGAGCACACGGGCGAGCTTCTTCTTGGTCATGGCCTCGTTCTGGTAGGCAAAATCAGCTGGCAAGATTTCGTTAAACAATGCTCGACCGAGTGTTGTTTCGCGAACTTCTCCTTTTGCAGGGACAGTAATTGGCGTCTGCAAATAGATTCCGCCGTCATCAAGTGCCATGATAGCTTCGTTGATGCTAGAAAACGCGATTGGTTTTTCTACTTGAGCTGCATGCTTTGCATACGTCATAAAGTAGCAGCCAAGGACGATATCTTGCTCAACGTGAAGTACCGGTGAACCATCAGCAGGCTTCAACAGGTTCTTGCTTGCAGCCATAATCTGACTTGCCTCTTCTTGGCTGGCTGCACTTAATGGCAAGTGAACGGCCATCTGGTCACCGTCGAAGTCGGCGTTAAATCCTTTACAAACAAGTGGGTGTAGCTGGATGGCTTTACCTTCAATTAATCGAGGCTGAAAGGCTTGGATACCAAGCCGGTGTAGGGTTGGTGCACGGTTCAGTAGCACGTACTTACCCTGGATAACTTCATCCAATGCATCCCAAACCGCTGGCTCACCTGCTTCGATCATGCGGGTTGCAGAGCGTATGTTATGGGCGAGATCTTTCTCGATAAGGTTCCCAATCACAAATGGCTTGAATAGTTCAAGTGCCATCATCTTGGGTAGACCACACTCGGTGATCTTGAGTTCTGGACCAGCAACAATTACTGAACGGCCAGAGTAGTCTACGCGCTTACCAAGCAGGTTCTGACGGAAACGACCCTGCTTACCCTTGAGCATGTCGCTCAAAGACTTGAGACGTCGGCGCTGACCGGTAGCGCTAATTGCTCGGCCCCCGCGAGCTGAGTTGTTGTCGATAAGCGCATCGACTGCTTCCTGTAACATGCGTTGTTCGTTGCGACGAATAACTTCAGGCGCATTGAGGTCGATGAGTTTCTTGAGTCGGTTGTTGCGGTTGATGACGCGTCGGTACAAGTCGTTTAGGTCTGAGGTTGCAAAGCGACCACCGGTAAGCTGTACCATTGGGCGAAGATCCGGTGGGATAACTGGAAGCACGGTAACGCACATACTGTTTGGTCGAATACCAGCACGTTGCATGCCTTCAAGCATCTTGAGTCGCTTCATTAACTTCTTTTTACGCTGGCCCTTAGCACCTTCAGCCTCATCACTGAGCTGCTTAATAAGGTCATCAAGGTTAATTTCGTCGAGTAGTACTTTGATGGATTGTCCGCCCATACCGACCGTAATAAGGTCTTGGTATTCGTCGGGCAAGTTACGGTAGTCGTTCTCGCTGAGGATGCGTGCTTTTTCGAGACTCTGCAGCTGGTCTTTCTTTTCTTGGTATGAAATGACTAGCTCTTCGAGCTCTTTCGTGCGCGCCTCGGCAAGAGCTTTGATGTCGGCGTTTTCTTCTTTGCCCGATTGTTCGTAACGTAGCTCTATTGCTTGCTTGGCAGCTTCTGTCTCGGCTTCCAGATCAGCAATCATCTGATCTCGCTTTTCTGCTTGAGCATCGAGGATGATGTAGCTTGCAAAGTATACAACGCGCTCGAGATTCTTAACGGTCATACCAAGTAACAGACCAATTGCGCTTGGGGTTCCGCGCAGGAACCAAATGTGCGCGACCGGCGCCGCCAACTTAATGTGGCCCATTCGCTCGCGGCGAACAATGCTCTTCGTCACTACTTCGCCGTTTTTATCAACAGCCATCTCGCGTGAACGCATACCCTTAAACTTAACGTCATGCGGGTTGATGTCCTTTACTGGACCAAAGATCTTTTCACAGAACAACCCGTCTCGTTCTGGTTTTTGGGTGCGATAGTTGATTGTTTCTGGCTTAAGGATCTCGCCGTGAGACCACTTAAGGATGTCGTCTTCGTTGGCAATACTTAAGCGTACTGCGTCGAAGTCTGCAATGTTGGTGCCTGGTGTAAGCTTACGCATTACGCTACCTCCTTCGTTTCAGTTATGGCAAGATCAGCCGGTTCATCTTCGCTCACTTCTACAATCTCAAATTCGTTGGCGACCGCTTCCTGCGTCACGTCAATTGGCGCGGTTTCAGCAGGAGCTTCGATTTCTGGCATATGAGCAGCCTCGTCGTGGATAGTTGAAGATAGCAGACTCTCGGCATCAGCCTCAGTTCCTTTGTGATCGACTAGATCAACCTTGAGGCCTAATCCTTGGAGTTCTTTTACGAGGACATTAAAGCTTTCAGGTACTTTTGGCCCGACAATATCCGTTCCTTTAATGATAGCTTCGTAGGCCTTAGAACGACCATATACGTCGTCGGACTTAATGGTTAGCATTTCTTGCAGCGTGTTGGCAGCGCCATAGGCTTCAAGTGCCCACACTTCCATTTCTCCAAAGCGCTGACCGCCATTTTGGGCCTTACCACCGAGTGGTTGCTGCGTAACCATAGTGTATGGACCTGTCGAGCGAGCATGGATCTTATCGGTGATCATGTGGTTAAGCTTGATCATATACATAGAACCAACCGTGGTGTGTTCTTTGAACTTCTCACCAGTACGGCCATCGTATAGTTGGAACTTGCCATCGGTTGGCATGCCGGCTTCGGTAAAGAGCTCTTTGATCTTTTCGGTCTCGATACCATTGAATGGTGGGGTTGCGACTTTAAAGCCAAGGGCTCGTGCTGCCATTCCTAAGTGGGTTTCAAACAACTGGCCGATGTTCATACGCGATGGAACGCCGAGTGGGTTTAGGATGACATCTACGGGTGTGCCGTCTTCCATGAATGGCATGTCCTCAATTGGCAGAATACGAGCGATAACACCCTTGTTTCCGTGGCGACCACCGAGCTTATCTCCGACGGCAATCTTGCGCATTTGGGCTACGAAGATCTGGATCTGCATAATGACTCCAGCTTTGAGCTCGTGTCCGTTCTCGCGGCTAAAGATTTTAACGCCAACTACCTTGCCGTGTTTACCGTTGCTCATTCTTTCGCTTGTATCGCGGACATCTTTAGCTTTTTCACCAAAGATTGCACGCAACAGTCGCTCTTCTGAGCTGAGCTCCTGCTCACCCTTTGGTGTAATCTTTCCAACAAGAATGTCGCCTGAATGTACTTCGGCGCCAATCCGCACGATTCCGTCTTCGTCCAAATGACGAAGTGATTCCTCTGAAACGTTCGGGATGTCTCGAGTGACTATTTCTGGACCGAGTTTTGTCTCGCGAACTTCAGTCATGTAGTCGACAATGTGAATGCTAGTTAGCGTATCTTCCTTTACTAGGCGATCAGAGATAATGATGGCATCCTCAAAGTTGTAACCACTCCATGGCATGAAGGCGACCAAGACATCCTTACCGAGCGCCAGCTCGCCACCTTGGATTGACATACCCTCGATGAGGATATCGCCCTTCTTGACCTTATCGCCGGTACTGACAACAACCTTTTGGTTGATGCAAGATCCTTCATTTGAGCGCACAAAGTGCTGTGGGGTGTACACGACGATGCGATCTTTAGCGTACTTAATCGACACTTCATCGGCAGATGATTTAACCACTTCGCCATCTTCTTCAGCAACGATTAGCTGACCAGAGTTATGTGCAGCAACCGACTCCATACCAGTACCAACAATAGGTGATTCAGGCTGAATGAGCGGTACTGCTTGGCGTTGCTGGTTGGCACCCATCAATGAGCGATAGACGTAGTTCTTTTCAATGAAAGGAATAAGCGCCGCGCTAGAACCGATTATCTGCGTGTTGCTGGCGTCCATGTGGGTAATATCATCAGCATCAACCTCACCGGCAACTAATCGGTTACGAGCGCTGACACGATCGTTAGTAAAATAACCGTCGCTGCCAACCTGGTTGCCGTAGCCAGCAATAACGGCCGACTCTTCTTCGGCGGCGTCCAGGAATACCACCTTGTTAGTGACTTTGGCTTTGACTGGGATAGTTTCAAGATCAAGTTTTTCGAGTTGTGCAATCTTGCTCGCACTAATGGTGTCGCCCTTGGCTACAATAACCTTACCTTTTGCATCTTCAATGTTGGCACTTGCGATATGCCCGGCAGCATCCTTAGGTTTAACCGCGTTTATTACTTTGCGGTATGGAGTCTCTACAAAGCCATATTCGTTGATTCGGGCGTAGGCTGCTAAGTTGAGCACCAAACCAATGTTGGCACCCTCAGGGGTTTCCACGCAGCACATACGACCATAGTGGGTGGCATGTGCGTCTCGAACCTCAAAGCCGGCACGTTCGCGGCTTAGTCCGCCAGGGCCCATTGAACTCAGGCGTCGTTTGTGAGCAAGCTCAGAAAGTGGATTGATCTGGTCCATAAACTGCGACAACTGCGAGCTTGCAAAGAACTCACGGACTGCAGCAACGATTGGACGAGCATTAATTAATTGAGCTGGCGTCACGGTCTCGATTTCACTCATGGACATACGGTCTTTTGCGTTTCGCTCCATGCGTAGTAATCCGATTCGTAATTGTCGCTGTACTAGCTCACCGACAAGTTTGACTCGACGATTGGCAAGTGAGTCTATGTCGTCTGCTGGCTCCTGAGTATTATTCAGGCGAATAATCTCCGCGATGATGGCGGTGAGGTCTTCAATGCGCAGACAGCGATTTTCTACGGTGTTGGGTACAGTAAGATCGAGACGCTTGTTGATTTTATAACGTCCAACACGACTAAAATCGAAACGCTTAAAGTTGTAGAACATATTTTCGAGAAGACTACGCGCGTTGTCTACTGTCGCGAGATCGCCTGGGCGAAGGCGACGATAAACTTCGATGAGTGCTTCATTGACGCTGCGAGCAGGGTCTTTTTCAAGAGTAGCATCGATGTAGCTCGTTTTACCGGTGTCGACATGTGCAAACATTTCTTTCATTTGTTGGTCGGTTGCAATGCCAAGCGCTCGGAGAAGGGCGGTGACTGGAATTTTACGTCGTCGATCGATCTTTACAAACAATGCTCCGTTAGCGGCAGTTTCAAACTCTAGCCACGCGCCACGGCCAGGAATGACCTTTGCGCCGTATTGTTTCAGCTCGCCGGCACCTTCAGCAGTAAAGAAAACACCAGCCGATCGGATCAGCTGGCTAACGACTACGCGTTCTGCGCCGTTGATAATAAACGTACCTCGCTGCGTCATCCATGGATAATCACCGAGATAAATTTCTTGTTCCTTAACTTCGCCAGTAACTTTGTTGGTGAGCTCCACCGTTGCCTTTAGTGGTGCTTCGTAGGAAATATTATTTTCGCGCGCTTCGGCCTCAGTAGTTTTAGCAGGTTCAAAGTGATAGTCCTTGAAACGCAGCTCTAGCTTGGTGCCAGTGTAGTCTTCTATTGGGTTGATTTCCGCAAAGATCTCACCGAGACCCTCCTCGACAAACCATTGGAACGATACTAATTGGTGATCAATGAGACTTGGTAGGTCTAGTACCGATACGTCGTCATTGAAAAAGACGCGCTTACCGGTTTTTTTGGTAGCGACTGGGGTCGCAGTAGCTTTAGCCATCTCTAAAGGAGCTCCTCTTCCGGAATTATGACGTTTTTTGCACTTCCTATAACGCAAAAAATGCCGTAATTCCACTACTAGTATTAGATTGTTGCGCGCGAAGGTATCTAAGGTTTGATGTTATCCCCACCCCGATTTGAGTCGGGCAGCAATAAACCAAGCTTACTCTGCTTCTTGAAGCTTAGTGTACCGTATATTCAGCTCAAGTCAAGATGAAATGTCGTAAAAATAACCAGAAATTTACTACTTTACCTTGGCGATGTCGCTAATGACGCCATCGATTATGCCGTACTCGAGTGCTTCATGGGCAGTCATGTAGTAATCTCGCTCCATGTCTTCGTGGATTTTTTTTGGTTTCTGGCCAGTGTTTTTCGCCATTAAATCTTCGAGCAGCTTTTTGATAGCCAGTGACTCTCGCAGGTCAATTTCTTGGTCAGTTACTTTACCGCGGGTACCTGAGCTCGGCTGGTGAACCATAATTTTGCTATGCGGTAGTGCAAATCGTTTACCCTTGGTACCTGAGCTGAGGAGGAATGCTGCGGCACTGGCGGCCAAGCCTATGCCAATCGTCTGGACGTCAGGCTTAATGTAATTCATGGTGTCATAAATAGCTAAGGCATCGTACACACTTCCACCGGGACTATTGATGTATATAAATATATCTTTGTTGGCATCCTCCGCCTGGAGGAATAGCAACTGCGCAACAATAATATTAGCTGTATGTGGGTTTACGTCATCGCCAAGGAAGATGATTCGTTCCTTTAGAAGACGCGAATAGATATCATATGCGCGCTCACCCATATGGGTTTGCTCGATGACGGTTGGGACGAGAAATGTGTTTTTTGGTTGGTCCATTAGTCGGTTACTCCACTTACTACTAAAAGTATAGTTCTTTGGCACTCACCAGTCAAGAGTGCTAGTTTAAGCCTTCTATATCTTGGGCAACGTCATCTTGGACGATGTTTAATAGCAGTGCGTGTTCTTTTGGCAGACACCAGAAGCAGTCATATCCCATAAGTTTAATGGTAGATCCGTCTTCTAGCTCAACCTCAAATCGCGGCACTGGATCGCCGTCAAATAGTGTTTCGCCGTCCATTGTTAGTACAAATGATCCCGTATAGCGAGCGTAGCTTTCGTCGGTAATGCCGTATTGGCCTGCTTCATCATCGTCTATGACTTGCATGATTACCACTTGGTCACCATATGTCAGTAAAGAGCCGTCTTCTAGATACTCTACTAAAGAATCTGGAGTGTCATCGCTATGTTGTTGGCTGCTCTCGCTCATGCAGAGCCTCGTATATCCTTAGCTATTCTTCCCAACCAGAAAGGCCATAGTTTTTTCGCTCAATAGTTGTGCGGCTATATCTCGGCGAGCTTCATCGGTTTTGAGTTGCTCCTGCATTTTAGGGTCTTGGTATTGGCCTGCAATGAGTTCTAGCCTTGTATCCAGCTCTTCGGGAGTAATCATGATTTTTTCTGCCTCAGCTATTTCGCTCATGATGATACCGGCTTTTGCTCGCTTAATAGCAAGCGGAGTAACCTCTTTAGCTTTATGCTCAACTTCTGTCATGCCATTCTGTTCTAGGTATTGCTGGTAGGTGATTCCTCGGTACTGCATATTTTGCTCAAGGTTGACCATAAGGTTTTTTTCGTAGTTCTCTAGCCTAATTGGAGGGATTT